>JBFFMO010000204.1:0-6933 GCA_041554035.1 Allomicrovenator sp.
GACGAATGGGTCGGGACTGAGTACGGTCCCGGGTCTTGTTTGGCGCATCCTCGCGCAACACCGGAGTAGACCTATGGCTCGCGTTACCGTTGAAGATTGTCTTGAAAAGGTCGAAAACCGATTTGCACTCGTGATGCTCGGAAGCCTTCGCGCTCGTGAATTGCGTCGCGGTGCTGAGCGCTTGTTCCCTTCGAAGAACAAAGAAGCCGTTCACTCGCTTCGTGAAATCGCAGCGGGCTACGTGGCATTCGATGATGCATCGAAAGCCAAGCTTCGCAGCGTTCTTACGCTTGAAGGCGAGCGAATCACGAAAGGCCTCTAGGCCTGGCCGACGCCCTGGAAGGGAAGCACTCCAAACGCGAGTGCAGCTTGCCCATCCAGACCTCCCGTCTGCCCTTTCTGCATCAGCACGTCGATCGACGAGCCGATGCCTCTGCCTGAGAGGTATCGCAATGCAGAGACCACCTCATCGAACTTTTGCGCAAGCTCTCTGAAGATGCCGTCGAACGCTCCTCCGGGCTGTTTGAAGGCCATCATGGTGCTCAGGCTGCCGTACGCTGTGCGTCCCATGTTGTGGTAGTAGGCCGTGCCCACCGAGCTTCGCTGCAATTTGGCTTCGAAGAACCCACATGAATAGAGGCTGACGTCACCTAAGCGGCGGTAGATCTCGATGCGACGATCTCCATCGGCATTCATGGCTTCCTGCAGAATATGGGCGGCGGGGCGGTCGAAGCCCAGATCTGGTGCCATTTCGGGCGTGAGCTTTCCAAACCCGTCCAGCATGTGCACGAGGTAGGCTTCGGTCTCTTCTGATGTCGTCGTTCCGGTCTGTTTGAGCGCGTAGCCGAGCTCTTCGCGGAAGAACTCCATCAAACTTGTGAACTCAGCGATGGCGGGAGTCTCTGACATATTTTACTCCTAGGGATTCGTTGACCCGAGTCGCATTCTACCAAGTCATCGGCACACCTCAAAAGAATCGGGCTTCCCAAGTCTGCTGTTGACAATGGGAAGTTCGAGGTTCAGAATCTGTGCTCCGATGCTACCTTGCTCGGATCCCAATCAAAAACCAGCTTGTCTATCCTGCATAGGCAAGTGTCCGCGATATATTACTTAATCCCACCATTTTCTTAAAATTTCCTACCAAACCCTTAGTGGTCCTTGCGGGGAGTAACCAACCTCCAGATCTCAATTTGGTGGTGGTAAGAACGGAGACTCAATGCATCTGAAAGAGCTCAAAGCTAAAAAAGTGGCCGAACTGGTCAAACTCGCCAAAGAAGCCGGCATCGAAGAAGCTTCGGGCATGCGCAAACAAGAACTGATGTTCTCGTTGCTGCAGGCTCATACCGAGAAAGACGAGGCAATCTATGGTGAAGGCGTGCTCGAATGCCTTCCTGACGGATTCGGCTTCCTTCGCGCCCCCGACTATAACTATCTGCCAGGCCCCGACGATATCTACGTCTCGCCGAGCCAGATTCGACGATTCAACCTGCGCACCGGTGATACGGTCAGCGGTCAGATTCGTCCTCCAAAAGATTCCGAGCGCTACTTCGCGTTGCTCAAGGTTGAAGACGTCAACTTCGAGTCGCCCGAGAAATTGCGTGACAAGGTGTTGTTCGACAACTTGACCCCTCTCTATCCAGAAGAGCGGCTCAAGCTTGAAGTCGAGCGCACTGGCTTCAGCATGCGTATCCTCGACCTGCTTTGCCCGGTCGGTAAGGGACAGCGCGCGCTTATCGTTGCGCCTCCGCGTACCGGTAAAACGGTCCTGCTTCAGGATATCGCCAACTCGTTGGCCCATAACCACCCAGAAGTGGCTCTGATTGTTCTGCTCATCGACGAGCGTCCTGAGGAAGTCACCGACATGGAACGTTCGGTCAAGGGCGAGGTTATCTCGTCCACCTTCGACGAGCCGGCAACACGCCACGTCCAGGTCGCAGAAATGGTGATCGAGAAGGCCAAGCGCCTTGTTGAGCATCAGCGCGACGTGGTCATCTTGCTCGACTCGATCACGCGTCTTGCTCGTGCCTACAACACCGTCGTGCCTCCATCGGGCAAGATTCTTTCCGGTGGTGTCGATTCGAACGCGCTGCACAAACCAAAACGATTCTTTGGTGCTGCGCGTAATATCGAAGAGGGCGGAAGCCTCACGATCATCGCCACCGCGCTTATCGATACCGGTAGCCGCATGGACGAGGTCATCTTCGAAGAGTTCAAGGGAACCGGCAACGCCGAGCTCCACCTCGATCGCAAGCTCATGGAAAAGCGAATCTTCCCATGCCTCGACATCAACAAGTCGGGCACACGAAAAGAAGAATTGCTTATGCCTCCAGGCCAGCTCAACCGAGTGTGGATCCTTCGTTCGCTCTTGCACCCGCTTAACGTCGTGGACTCGATGGAGTTCATGCTCGACAAGCTTGGTCGCACCGAGACCAACGACGAGTTCCTTGCTTCGATGTCTGGCTGATACCGACATTGCGAATTCAAAAAAGGCGACCTCAGGGTCGCCTTTTTTGTTTGTCGGGTTTCAGGTGGTCGGGTTTCGGGTGGTCGGGTTTCGGGTGGTCGGGTTTCAGGTGGTCGGGTTTCAGGTGGTCGGGTTTCAGGTGGTCGGGTTTCAGGTGGTCGGGTTTCAGGTGGTCGGGTTTCAGGTTTCGAGGCGCGGGCATTTTGTTTGTATTGTGACGTGGGTTTCAGGTTTCAGGTGGTCGGGTTTCAGGTGGTCGGGTTTCAGGTGGTCGGGGCGCGGGTGGTCGGGGCGCGGGCATCTTGCCCGCATTGCGACGTGGGTTTCAGGTTTCAGGTGGTCGGGTTTCAGGAATCGCAGGCGTTGCGATTGGTGCGCTGGCTCCAATCCCGGCATTGCGATATGTGATCGGAACACAGGCCTATAACCCGCCTTGTGGTTAACGTATTGCGACTCTCGAGCTTGGCATGAAGGTCTCTAGGCGTAATGAATGCTTGCGATCGGCTGAACACCCGAAACTGAAGACCGCCGTGGGCAAGGTGTATTGATGACTCGACCGCTACTTTTCTTTGTCGCCGCTACGTGCCTCGTGGCCTGCCAGACCCCCAATCCACCCACGTCTGTCCAGCCCTCGGCGGCCACGCCGCCAGTGGCGGAACCGCTCACTGAATCTTCATCGCTGCTGTCGCGCGATGAAGTCCAAAACTTGATCTGCGCCGCAATCGAAGGCCCATGCACTCTGACCGACCTGCAGCCTGCTGGTGATTCAGAAAACCGGCTGCAGGTGGCGGAAATAGCGTTCCTGGAAAACGCTGACCCCAATGGAGGTTGGAAGTATCCAAATTACGAGGGGGCGGAACAGTGCAACGCATGGGCGTTATTCGTCGTGGATACGTCGCAGGCTGCTGCCCCCAAGGAAGTCGCGCGTTTTTGCAACGACGGCTATGGGGCCAGCGGAGTGGGTGAAGATGCCTGGGAAGTCAAACACGGTCGCCTGATCATCAGCACTAACGGGGGATCCAATTGGCGTTGGGCCGCGTCCAAGACTGTGGATCTCGCGTCCAGCGTGATTACCTCTGAAGGCTCGTATAGCTTCTTTGGAACCAACCCGAACTCATCGCATGACCAATCCCTGGACTACGAAAAAATGGCTGTTGTTGATGAGCGCTCGGTCTGGCGCTGTGGCGAGCCCGAAGACACGGTCGCAGCCTTCAAATCACTGAGCATTCCGCGTTTAGATTTGCCGTCGCTTTTTAGTGACGAGGGCTGGCGCACAAACTCGCTTGGCGAGTGTTCAACCCAGCTCGATTCCACGGGGGCTGCCGGATTTGTGATCCATGGCGAAAAATCCACAGCGTCCGACAGCAGCATGAAGGTTGTCGCGCACGGCAATATTATCTTTGTCGAGGTGATGGATGACCAGCTTATCCCGAGCGCGTCGGGCAATTGGATTCATGGTGACCATCTTGAGCTTTGGGTCTCCCCAGAAGGCCCACCTACGATGGAGATCGACTGTGTGGATCTGAGCCATAAAGGCAGAAGCTGGCAATGGGGGATCGATGCTCTGACGGGCACGATCCACGAGGCCTACGGCAAGCCTGCCGTGAAACTCCTCGCCGAACAGGTGGCGTTCGATGGCGGTGTGAGGTTCAAGATCGCACTGCCGGCGGACACCAAGGCGGTCACGGTGATTTACAGCGACAGCGACGACGGCAAAACGCAGGAGCGTTTGGTCGCTACGAGCGATTTTGAGTTCGCCAAGGTGCCCACGATGGGAACGCTCGTGGACATCAATCCAGAGCGTTTGGTCTGCACGGTTGCTGATGGGCACTTGGCCAAGTCATTGAAGTCAGTGAGCGGTGAGCGGTGAGCAGTTAAGCACATTCTCTTATTCGAAGGACTCGAGCCATTGGGCAGGGGCTGTCTCAACGAAGTTCTGTGAGTAAGCAGCGCCGATGCGCGTAACCATCACGAGCGCGACAACGGCCAGAATCACGTCGACTCCGTCCGACACCATGTAGATCATCGTGGACGTTGCATAGCTGCTGGCATCGTGCGCGCTCATCAAATGCCTAAATGCGATGCGACCAAGAACGCCGGAAGCGACATATAACATCCACCATACAGTGAGGATGGATTGACTATCCGCCTGGTTGTCCCTGTGGCTTACCTCCCAGATCTCCTTCATGGCTTGGTAGGGTTTCCACAGGTTCGCAATAGGCACGAAGTACCATCCCACCGACCAACCCGGCGTAAACTCCATAAAGTCTCCCGACAACGCACGAAGGTTATTGTTGGTTCGGTAAATCCATCGGAGGAACGTGATACCCGTCGCGATTGCGAGGCCGAATCGAACAAATCCCAAGACGCCAGAAACGATTTCAGATGGCAGGAGAACCTCGGCCACATCAAAGTCTGAGGGCAGGTTGGAGTAGGCGTGGAATTCGTAGATTCCCACCAGAACGGCGAGGCTTGTCAGGCCGATTGTGAGCTTCAGAAGAACAGATAACGTGTTCGTCAGGCTCGCATGGGGTTTGAGATCCATCATCTTGCGTTCGGCGACCGCGCCCCTCCAATTTGTTTCGATGGCTGATGGTCGTGGCTGCCATCCAGACCTGTCAATTTGAAACTCTCAGTTCTTCAGATCTCAGGGCTCGTCGACTGTGCGTCCGATGACGACCTCATTTGTATTTGTCTTCTAAATGGGCGCGATACTCATCTTCGGCTATTTCACTTGGCAAAATTCCACGAAGCGACGCGACGAACGGCGAAATCTCATCTGATTTTGGCCGATTTGAGATTACTTGAAAGTAGTGTTCCACAAGCTTCGATAACGAAGTTCCATGATGCGCGGCGTAGGCTTTTGCGTCTTCGATGACGTGTTGGTCCAGTCTTAATGTGAGTTTCGTTTTCATTTGGCCTCCGTATACGTGCAATCCCGAGTGATAATACACGTACCTTCTTGAAAAGATCGAAATGAGCGATGTCCCCGTTAAACCTCGCCAGAGATCGAGTACCTTGCCGAAATCGAAACGGAGAAGACATGCGCATCCTCATCCTTATTGCATCGGCAACCATGGCCCTGGCCTGCAACGACGGTGGCTCAGCGAGCGGACAAGAAGTCTTCGTTTACGAACTCGAGCCGTCGACTGCCGCACCCGTTGTGCTCAAGGCAGTGTTGGATGGCGAATCACCGACGACGCTGGATTTGAACGTGGTGAGCATCACGGATGCCTCTGGGACTCGGCTGGCCAAGATAAGCGCGACCGTGGCTGAAAGCGGGGGGTGGACGGTCACTGGCGGTGAACCAGGTGAGCCAGTGAATATGGGCACGATCGAGGTGCCGGTGATGGAGGTTCCGGTGCTTGTGACACGCACACGGTCGTCGGGATGTTCCGCCCAATCCGCAACTCAGATGATTCGAGTCAAAGCAGACGGTTCGGTTATCATGCAATGACGTCAGGTGTCGGGTTATCAGATATCAGGTTATCAGGAAACACAGGCGGGACTGCAGCCCCGCGCGCCAGGCACAAGTCGCAGCTGGCAAGTCTCAGGTGCCCGCGGAGTGGTTGTCTGAGCCCCGAAACCTGAAACCCGATTAATCATGAGTCGCAGTGCGGGCAGGATTGTGGACCAATCGCAGCGTATTAATGCGACATGCCAGACGCCTGACAACCCGAAACCTGACTACCTGACACCCGAGTCTTCGTCGGCCTGATGGGCGCGTGCTTTGTCGGTCAGGATGGGGGTCGCCGCTTTGAGCAACAGCGTGTAGATCAAGATTCCGGCCGCCCAGATGCCCACCATCACCTTCCATTCCAAAAGGGTAGGGACATATTCGACCAGCTCATGAAGTGTGCTGGGAATGAATCCAGGGATGATGAGGCCCATGCCTTTCTCGATCCACACGCCGACGAAGGTCATCACACACGCCGTGTTCAGCCAGGCCATATTGGTTTTTGCTTTGGGGGTCAAAAGCATAACGGCGGCCGTCACGTTCAGGAAGATGGCGGTCCAAATCCAGGGAACGAGCGCGTGTTTGCCATGCAGGCCAAAATACAGGTACTGCGCCGAGGTAACGTGCGCGCCACCCGTGTAGAACTGCGTGAAGACTTCGGCGGCGAGCATGAAGAGGTTCAAGATTACGGTGACGCGCATGATCTTGAGCAAGGTCATCATGGGGCCATCGCCGAATTTCAGGCCGGTCATTCGTCGAATGATTTGAAGGCTCACAATCACAAATGCCGGCCCGCTCACAAAGGCGGAGGCCAGAAACCGTGGGGCCAAAATGGCAGTATTCCAAAACGGTCTTCCACCCAAACCGCTATAAAGAAATGCGGTCACGGTGTGGATCGAAACCGCCCACGCGATCGAAAGGAAAACGAAGGGTAAATACCATTTCGGATTAGGTTTCTTGCCGATGAACCGGGTGTAGAGCAGGTAGCCGGCGACGTGTGCGTTGATGATCA
>JBFFMO010000205.1:0-6929 GCA_041554035.1 Allomicrovenator sp.
AAAATGCGTAAAGTTCATACCGAAGACACGGGCAGTCGTGCCTTTTTCATGGCCACTCATGGAATTGTTGGGCTCTTGATGATCGTTATCGTCTTCATGGTGAAAACGAACGTGTTGGGTGCATGAGACTATTTCGAACAGCTCGACGTCCCGGGGATCTTCCGGTGGGTGCCTTGCTGCTCGGTCCTCTATCCTTGCTGCCGTTGGCCTCTTGGCTGGTTGAATCAGGGGCCTATTCGCCGGGCGTCTGCGGAGTGAAGCAGGTGTTCGGTCTGCCGTGTCTGACCTGCGGTGCGACGCGTGCGACCGTGAGCCTCTTTCACGGTCATTTTTTTGAGGCCCTGAAATTTCAGCCTCTGATCATTTTGGCTTATTTGGGGCTGACGATTTGGGCGATGGTCAGTGCATGGGCGCTTTTTCGTCGCATCTCTTTGCGGCTTGAGCTCAGTGACCGTGAAGATCTCTTGCTCAAAATCGCCGTTGGAGGACTTCCGGTCCTGAATTGGGCCTATCTTTGGGCCGCCGGCATCTGAATTTTTGCGTCCGAACGGACTCGCCCGCATCATACTAACATGACAATGGAAGAATTCAGTGAACCACGGGATCTCGCACCGCGAGTCGTGATCGTGTCGGGCTTGAGCGGATCTGGAAAATCGACCGCCGTTCGCGCGCTCGAGGACATGGGTTTTTTCTGCATCGATAATTTGCCCGTTCCCCTTTTGCCCAAGGTGTTGGAGCTCGCAAACTCGTCGAAGTCATCACCGAGCATCCGAGACTTCGCGTTTGTCGTGGACACGCGTGAGCGAGAGTTCTTGCATCAAGCCGACGAGACGTTGGCAAAAATGCGAACCGAGGGCGCCAACGTTCAGGTCATTTTCCTTGAGGCCCAAGACGAAAAGCTGCTGCAACGCTACAGCGAGACACGTCGGCCTCATCCCATGTCGCCCAACGGTACCGTGCGCGAGGGGATCGAACGAGAACGCCAGATGCTCGCGCCGCTGCGGGAAAACGCAGACCTGATCGTGGATTCGACGCAGCAGACGGTTCATTCGCTTAAGGCATTGATCAAGGAGCACTTTTCGTCTGAAAAGACGGAGACCTTGACGGTCAACCTTCTGTCGTTCGGTTTTAAATACGGCCTTCCGCCCGAATGCGATTTGGTTTTTGACGTACGTTTTCTTCCTAACCCCTACTTTGTCGAGGGTTTACGCGAAAAAACGGGCCTCGATGAACCGGTTCGCGATTACGTTCTGGCGGCACCAGAAGCCGGCGGTGTCCTTCAGTTGCTGCGTCAGGTCGGAGACTTCATGCTTCCGCTCTACCAGCGCGAAGGAAAGGCCTATCTGACTGTTGGAATTGGCTGCACCGGTGGAAAACACCGTTCTGTGGCCATCTCCGAAGCCGTCGCGGCTCGCTGGCGAGGAAGGGGCTGGAAGGTTCAAGTCCAACACCGAAATATCGAACATTAATTTAGCCACTCGGCCTTGAGACGGGGCCGCCGGGCTCCAGCCTGGCATTGCGATTTGCGGCAAAAATGCGGGCAGCATTCCGGCGTCCAGAATCGCAACGCCGCCGTGATGGTTGGCTTAGCGACAAACTCCCGCATTCGAGCCGACTTCCTTTTCGCAAGTCTGGTTTTCAGTGCAGTTATCCTCAGACAGGCAACCGGCATAACAGCGGCCGTCTCGATAACTTGCGCAATATTGGCTGGGCTGACAGATCTCAAACGCAACCGGAATTCGCTCGTCGCCGCATGCTGTGTAGCCGGGATCCAGGTCGCGTTGAACGGGCGCGACATCATCCCATGCAAGGCATTGCCCCACATTCTGTCCGGGCTTTTTTGAACAGATTTGTTCTGTGGAGCAGTTATCCTCGGACAGGCAGCCCCGGAAACACCAGTTCAGCTTCTGGTCTCCACAATATTGATTGGGTGAACAAATCACGCCCTCAGGATCGTCGCCAGGTGCGTCATTGCAAGGCGTGTAGCCCTGCGCAAGTGAGCGCCCATCCTGATGTTCGTAGCCGTCCTGATCCAAACCGATGCAGCCACAAACAAAGAGCAGGCCACATAAAAGAGAAATAATTCGCATCCTTCAACCCTTCGTCGTCAGTCCGATACGGGGTAGACGCGAGCAACCCGGGGATCATTCAAAGCCGTTGGAATTCCGGTGGTCGTTTCACTTTGAACCCTTCTGTCACGCCGTGATAAACCGAGCCCATCGTTTTGTGAGGAGCCCCAAATGCAAGTCAATCCTGATATTTTCCGCCAGTACGACATTCGCGGAGTCGCCGACCGTGACCTTGATGATACGACGATTCTGAACCTCGGCCGCGCTTTTGGAACCGAAGCTGCCTCTCGTTTGAATCTTCGTCATCCGCGAATTGGGGTGGGTCGGGACATGCGAATCTCGAGCACTCGTCTGTTCACGTCGTTGACCGACGGACTGCGCGAAGCAGGGGTGCATGTCGTGGATCTGGGCATGGTTCCTACACCATTGGTGTACTTCGCGCGGATTGAACTCGAGCTCGATGGCTGCATCATGATCACCGGGTCGCATAATCCGGGTGAATATAATGGGTTCAAGATGATGATCGGCGCCGATACGATCTATGGCGACAGCATTCAGGGCCTGCGCAAGCGCATCGAAGCTGAAGACTACGTGACGCATGACGCGCGACCCATCGTCGCGGTTGATGACCTGAAAGCGAAATACCTTCATTGGTGTAAAGAACACGCCGAGATGGGTCCAAAAATGCTCAAAGTTGCCGTGGATTGTGGCAACGGCATGGGGGGGGTGATTGCGCCTCAATTGGTGGAAGTCGTGCTGGGGCAGGAGACGATTTCGATGTTTGCCGAGCCTGATGGAAATTTCCCAAATCATCACGCCGACCCGACCGTTCCCGAAAACCTTGAGCATCTGATCGCGATGGTCAAAAAAGAGAAATGCGACGTCGGCGTTTCGTACGATGGCGACGCGGACCGCATTGGTGTGGTCGACGAAAATGGCGAAATCATCTGGGGTGATAAATTGATGATTCTATTTGCCCGACAGGTGCTCGAAGAGCATCCCGGCGCGACGATCATCGGTGAAGTAAAATGTTCGCAGACCCTTTTTGATGACATCGAAGAAAACGGCGGAAAGGCTGTGATGTCACAAGTCGGACACAGCCTGATCAAGGCCAAGATTCAAGAGACCGGCGCCAAACTCGCCGGTGAAATGAGCGGCCATATCTTTTTTGCGGACCGCTATTTTGGGTTCGATGATGCGATGTACGCGACGCTTCGACTTCTGGAAATCTTGAGCCGTAGCGACAAGACTCTGAGCGAGTTGCTGTCCGATATTCCAAAAACATTTGCGACCCCTGAAATTCGCAAAGATTGTCCGGAAGACGTGAAATTCGGAGTGCCTTCAAAGGTCGCGGATATGTTTTCGGCGAAATACGACGTGAACACGTTGGACGGTGTGCGCGTTAATTTTGGCGACGGCTGGGGCCTTGTTCGTGCCAGCAACACCCAACCCGTGTTGGTGATGCGGGTTGAAGCGAACACCGCAGAACGCCGCGACGCACTGCTTGCTGAGCTCGAATCAGCCGTCGAAAACGCACTCAAAGCTTGAAGGATTCATGATGGGTCGTCTCGAAAATAAAGTCGCAATTGTTACGGGCGCGAGCCGTGGCATTGGCCAGGCCATTGCCACAGCGTTCGTAAGTGAGGGCGCGCGGGTTGTGATCGTGTCGCGCAAGATTGAACAGCTCCAAGACGTAGCCGCGGAGATCAACTCGGATTACCCAGGGACCGTCTTTGCACGTGCAGCCCATATGGGTGATTCAGCGCAGGTCGAAGAATTGGTGAATTGGGTTTCTGAGAACCTCGGGGTGCCAGATATCCTGGTGAATAATGCCGCGACCAACCCGTATTTTGGACCGTTTTTGGATGTACCGGAATCGGCGTGGGACAAAACTTTCGAAGTTAATGTGAAAGGCTATTTCGCAGCATCGCGTGCGGTCGCCAAACGGCTGCTGGACGAAGGCAAGGCTGGGTCCATCATCAACGTCGCATCCATCTATGGATTGCGCGGAGCGCCTCTACAGGGCGTCTACGCGATGACGAAAGCCGCGGTCATCTCGATGTCGCGGACTTTTGCTGCGGAATTGGGTGGTGCTGGAATCCGCGTGAATACGATTTGCCCTGGTTTGGTCGAGACCAAATTCGCGTCCGTGATCGTCAACACTCCGGAATTCTCAGAAGTCTACACGTCGCGCGCACCCTTAGGCCGCTGGGCCCAGCCCGAGGAAATCACCGGCATCGCCGTGTATCTGGCCTCGGACGAAGCCAGCTACACGACGGGGCAGGAATTCATCATCGACGGTGGTTACACGTCGGTGGGTTGAGCCTTACTCAAACACACAAATCGATTCGACGCCCTTGGCTGCCGCGACGGCGTCCAAGTTGATGAGGGCTGGAGCGCTTGTGGCTCCGGCGAGCACGCAGCGCAGCTTTTGTGTTCCACAGGTGGCCGTGAGCAGACCTTCGGTGTAGCCGGCCGGGTTATGCGACTCGTTTTCATTCGAGAAGCCAGACGCGTCAGGCAGAATTCCCGTGGTTTCTAAGAGGACATTTTCGACGACCACGTCGGTGCAGGTCGGAGTCGCGCCGGGATCGTAATCCGCGGCGGCAGGGGCCGTGCCTTCTTCGTCGAAGGTGAGGGCGGCCAATTTTCCGCTCATGAGTATGGTCTCAGCGAGGTCGTCGCCCGATGCATCTTGCTGCGCGAATTCAAATGGGGCGTTGGTACCCGACTGAGCGGCCAGACATCCGTTCATCAGAAGGGTTGCGGCAAAGACGGAGCCGTTGCTTCCGACTTCAAACGTAAACGTCGCCTGACCGTAACTTGTGGTCGTGAACAAATCCGTGCAATCGGCGAGCCCTTCTGTGCCGCTGGCGGCGAACTCGGTCGCATTTTTTTGGGCATTGACCTGGACGGCCAAATAGAGCGCGTTAAAGAGATCCGCGCCGAGTGCCTGGGCGGCCGCTGAGCCTTCGGCGTTGTTGGCACCATTATTTACGACATTATTCGCCGTATTATTTGCGGTGCCATTCGTCGAGTTATTGGTGTTGCCATAGTCATTAATTGTATCGGTTGCGTCGCTGCTGTCGTCACCGCAAGCGGCTGAGAGAGCGATGCAGCCAACGAGGGCCAAGGTGTAAACGTTCTTCATGGGAGTCCCCTGTCACGTAAGAAAAAATTTTCTGGACGGAGAGTAACTCTCTTTTGAAGTCAGAACAAAATCTGAGCGATGTGAAATGGGTCGGCGGGCGGCAGCGGGCAGGTCGCCCGCGCACTTGCGACGGTACGCGGGCCTATGGCCCGCACTTCGACGTGTGCCTGACTACTTCAATAAAGCGTCGAGCCCTGGCGCCACGTACGCCCGATAACGAATGCACTGGTCGATGTATTCGAGGTTATTAGCCAATCGTCGATCAAGGCCGTCGGCCTGATGTGCCGGGTCGGCAAAAAACGTGACGACCTTCTGTTTGCCTTCTTCGGTGCAGAAGCCGCTTCCGACACTGGGCAGGTACATTTTGGCTTTATCACCCACCACTTCGACCAATTTTTCGTAGTTGGTCGTGAACCATGCCCAGGTGATGTCGAAGGTTTTGGGGTCACGGAAAGTTGGGCCGATCAGGCTCCAGAAGTCCTGTGAATGCATCGTTCCATCAAATATCAGGGCGAGGCTGCCCTTCAGAAGATCAGGGTCCTTAAAAGCACCGAGGCCGGAGATCAACGCGTTTCTGGCGGCCGGATTAGGAGCTTGAGCCAGCGCCATTTTGTAACTCAACCACAGTCCCGAATCGCCCCGTTCGGCCGAAATTCGCAACGCAATGGCCGCGACGTCGGTTGAGACTTTTGACATGTCTTTCAAAAACGCATCCGTGACTTTTCTGGATTGTTTTCGGGTATTTTCGTCGTCCGCCAATCGCACCGATTGTTTGATGATTTCCGTACGAATCAGAGACACCTCGGGTTTTTCGTCAGCCTTGGGCTCGAAACCAACCTTACGCAGGCGAGGCGTGATGATGGCCGAGGTCTTTTTTGTCCACTTTGTTCGTTTGTCGGCCGGCACCACTTGGTCCAGAGCATCGAGTTCGTCCAAAACGCCTTCAAAGATGGTTCGATGACTCTCTTTGCCCAATTCCTGGATGGCCGAGACGAACACGTCTGGCGCGACTTTTTCGCTCTTCAGCAGTGCGCGAAGGTTGTTCAAGAGTCCCACTTTTTCCTGGATCGAGAGCGAGCCACGGTAGGTTGTCGTGAGCTTCTGCAGGTCGGCGCTGGGCAACGTCCACAAATAATAGCCGTTTTCATCCGCGTTTGGATAAATCCATTTTGGACAACGTTTGGTGGGCAGGACGACTTCGTCTTTCTGGGCGTCTACCAATTCGCAGAAGACCGTGGACTTCCCTTTTTCTTCGTAACGAAAACACGCAGGAACCTGCCATGGGCCGGCGTCAGGCGCTGTGCTGCCAGCAGGTTTGAAGCGAGACTGCTCGACGTTCAAGACCACACGATCGGCTTCGCAGACCATCTGGATATCCAGCATCGGTGTGCCCGGCTGGTCCAGGAATGTCGCCATGGCTGCGCTCACGGGTTTTCCTGACGACTTTTCCAACTCGCCGAGGAAGTCCGCCGTGGTGGCCGAACCGTAAGCGTGATTTTTCAGATAGGCCTGAATGCCTTTTTGCATGGCTTCTTCACCGAGCCATTGTTCGAACATTCCCAGCACTCGTGCGCCCTTGCCGTACGTGATGCCGTCGAATGCGTTGTAAATATCGCCGCCGGTGGTGATCGGGTTGCGGATGATGCGTGCGCTCGAAAGCGAGTCTGCTTCGATCACCCACGACTTGCCCGAAATACCGTCGATTTGCG
>JBFFMO010000206.1:0-6917 GCA_041554035.1 Allomicrovenator sp.
GCAACGAGGTCCCATAACCACCAGCAGGACACGTTTCTAACGTGGCCCCCAGAGCTGGCGATGACCAAAAACAAGCTAACATTATGAAAATTAAAAAATTTCTCACCAAAACCTCCCGCATACTTCTCAAGCGGCGACATCCTAGCGGCGAATAAGACGAATTCAAGTGGGCATTTACGGTGCAGCGAGCGGTGAGCGGTAAGCTGTGAGCGGTAAGCGGTCAGCGGCGACCGGCGAATGGTATGCAGACATCCTGCCCGCATTGCGATTTATGACCGGTACACAGGCATCCTGCACGCGTTGCAATTTGTGATTTAGGGAGTGGCGACCAATACTGCTGAGTAAATTTCGTGTCGAAAATAGGTCGATTTCTGAGGATGAACGTTAAAAAAAACATGAAATTGATCCTACTTCTGATGCTCTTGATTCCTCTGCCCGTTTTTGCCGAGAAGCCTGCGAACTACGCATGGCTCGGCGACACGACCATTGCGACCCAGCGCGTCGACGCACAGTTTCCGCCGCCGGCTGGGTTTTCCCGTGTCGCATTGAAACCCAATGAATATGGCACGTGGTTACGAGGTCTGCCTTTACGGCAGGACCGCAAGGTTGTGAAAGCCTATGATGGGCGCGACTTGAGCAGCCCCTCAGCGGCCGTCGTTTTGATGGATGTAGGCAATAAAGATCTACAACAATGCGCCGACACGGTAATCCGGCTTTATGCCGAGTTTAAGTGGTCTCAAGGACTTGCCGACCAAGTGTCATTCCACTTCACCAGCGGCGACATCGCGGGCTGGAAGGCATGGCGTACAGGCACACGCTGGTCGATCACGGGCAACAGCGTCAGCCATAGGCAGGTCGCCGCTGTCGACTCGAGTTATCGGAGTTTTAAGAACTACTTGACCCTGATTTTCACGTACGCGGGCACGCGCTCACTGCCAAGTGATTCGAGCCCAGTCAAGACGGCCATGCCTGGCGATTTTTATGTGCAATCGGGAAGTCCTGGGCACGCGGTCGTCGTTTTAGACGTTGCGGTCGACTCGGCTGGACGGCGTGTTGCACTGCTGGGTCAGGGATTCATGCCGGCACAGGAACTCCATGTCCTGAAAGGCTCTGGGCCACGGGTTCTCGATGGGGTTTGGTTCATGCTGCCCGATACTGAAAACTCTCAAATCAAGACGCCGTCGTGGATGGCATTCGACGCCACGGACTTAAGGCGTTTCAAGTAAGCTTAGGCGCCGCCTAGGGCAATTCGCAACATTTAGACGGCATTGACCGATAACCCCTGCAAAGGGGGTTGGATGCCGTCAGCAACACACGAAGTCATTGGTAAGATCGCGGCGCAAGAAACGACACGAATGCTCGAATTGCTGGGAATTCAGATTCAAGGGAACGTACATCGCCCAGACAAATCTGATTTTAAGAATTTCAAACCGGCCGAGAGGTTTGCTGATCAGCTTGTCACCGTTGGTGATCCGATAAACCTGTCTGTGATCTTCGAAGTCCAACTTGAAGTCGCGAAAGCAAAACCGGCTACCTGGGTGGGGTACGTAGCCTCGGCATTTCATCTATACAAAGTCCCGTGCCTGCTTGTCGTCTTGACCAATAAACGTCGAGTGGAACGGTGGGCTAGTCTGCCAATCGAGGCTGCATACGGTCAACCGCTCACTCTCCGTGTTTTGGGCCCATCAAATTTCCCAAAATCGTTCGACGCCGAATTGGTGCGTCAAATGCCCGGCCTAGGAGTGATTTGCGCCTTGATTCACGGACCAGCACCCGACGCCGAGGAACACTATTTTGACACGCTCGAAGCGGTCGCCGCGGCCCAACGACGGGACGCACTTGATGAAGAAACGGCGAGCCTCTACATTGATCTGGTTGTACAGAAGGCCTCGAAAATGTGGAGGAAACTCATGGAGGAAAAAGTGACAACTGGACCGTACCTGAGTGATCTTATGAATCGACTTCACGATCAAGCAACCCGCAAAGGCCTCGAGGAAGGGCTTGAGAAAGGCCTTGAGAAAGGCCTTGAGAAAGGCCTCGAACAAGGCATTGAGAAAGGCCGTGAAGAAGGCCGTGAACGTGGGCTAAAAGACGCCATTCGACAGGTGTTTTCGGGGCGGGGCCTTGAATGGACAACTGAGTACGAAGCGCAATTGGAATCCTGCCATGATGCCGATCTGCTCGGGTTATGGCTTGGCCGTTCATCGACCGCCGTGGCCTCGACAGAAGTGTTTCAGCCGACCGACTAGGCGAAGTCCGAACCGAGAACCGGCCGAGCCCCTACCGCTCCAAAAGACGGGATGCGTCCGTTTGAGGACCACCCAACACAAGACCGATCTGCTCCCGAATGGGACGAACGCCAATCGACACAAGCGCCATCAGTCCGACCACGCCCTTGCTGGCCAAAAAGATGACGACGAGCTCGGTTTGAGTCAGATGGGCGAGCATTTCGAAGATTGAACGTATCCATTCCATAAGAGCATTTTGACAGAAGTGTCAGCGGGGTAAAGGGCCGCTTTGACAGAATCGGGCGAAGGGTAAAGGGTACAACGATGGAACCTATCTGGAGACGGAATCCGAGATGGGGGGGATGGCCCGGCCTTGTGATTCGACTCGTGGTCGTGGTCGCTGTCTGGTTGCCGCTGCCCCTGGGTCTGGCGGCCGCATTCAGCCTGCTTGATCTGGCCAAATCGGTTCCGGCTCTCCCCGACTTAAACCTGCTGCAACCCGTGCATTCCAGCCGAGTCGTCTTGATGGACGGCACCCGGCTCGCCGGCGCCAAAGCCGTCACTCCGGTGTCTTTTGACGACCTTCCACCGATCGTTGTCGGCGCGATTTTGGCCGCCGAAGACGAAACGTTTTTTGAACACGATGCCTTTAGTGTCCGCGGAATCGGGCGCGCAGCCTGGCAAAACTGGCGAGCGGGAGAAACCGTTCAAGGGGCAAGCACGATCACACAACAGGTCGCGCGCCGCTTTCTGACGAACGAAAAGACCTATGCGCGAAAGGTCCAAGAGCTTCTGATTGCGCGGCGAATCGAAGCTTCCTACCGCAAAGACCAGATCCTCGATGCCTATCTACGCTCCGTATATTTTGGACCGCGAGCCGACGGCATCACCAACGCAAGCTGGCATTATTTTGATAAAGACCCGCGTGACCTGACCATCCCCGAAGCCGCTACTTTGGCTGGCGTCTTGCCAGCCCCCAGCGCCTTCAACCCCTTCAAATCGATTGACCTCGCGACTCGTGAACGGAATCGTGTGCTGCGACGAATGGCCGATACCGGGATGATCACGGCACGAGAACGTGAGGAATTCTCAGCTTCACCTGTCGTCGTGCGGCAAACGGAAGACACCACACCAGGTTTTCGGGACCTGGAATCAACCGCCATCCGAGTCTTGAAGGACCGTTACGGTGATGAAGCCTGGGGCACCCGAGGCCTGACGGTCGTGATGCCTCAATTGCCTGCCACATCATTGCGCGCCTCCGCAGCCCTGCAAGACGGGGTCGTTGCCTTGGACCAACGCCAAGGATATCGCGGGCCGCTTGGACAGGTCACAAAACCCGACGAGCTTGACCCCGAACTCGCAAAACAGAGTGGCGAGTTTCAGATGGCGCGGGTTCTGGCAGTCACAAGAGACGTGCTGGAAGTGCGCGCCTCAAGCGACTTCGAAATGCAGCGAAGCGACAACGAATGGGCCTCGTCGTCGGAGTTAAAGCGACATTATAAAAGGCCGGTTCGGCTTGGCTCCTGGCAAGATATTCTGAAGGTCGATGACCTGGTCCTGATTCGAATCACCCCGGACGGCGCGCGGATTTGGCAAGAGACCGACTTTGAGGGCGCACTTTTCATGCAAGACGCTTTGACGGGTCACGTCTTGGCGAGCGCCGGTTCGGCGCATCCTGGCAACGATTTCGACCGCGCGTGGCAGGCCTGTCGCCAGCCTGGCAGCGTGTTTAAACCCATCGTTTATTCCGAGGCGCTGATGCGCGGAATGACCTCGGCGACGATGCTTGCGGACTTGCCGACTGACGTAGATATGGGTCACGGCGTGGTCTGGCAGCCCAAGAATGCCGACCGCGATTTCAAAGGATACCTGACCTTTGCCAACGCCCTTGCCTGGAGCCGCAACCTCCCTACGATCAACCTCGCCCAGCATCTGGGCGCCCCGAGCATCGTCGCCCGGGCGCGGAAATTAGGTGTGGATTCGATCCTCGACCCGACAACGTCGATGTCACTTGGCGCAAGCTGCATCCGCCCCTTCGAGCTCTCGCGTGTGTATTCGGCGTTTCAACGTAAAGGCCGCAGGGTCGACGCCCACGAGGTCGCCTGGGTTGAACGTGCCGACGGAACGGTCGAATACGACCAGCTGCATTTTGCATCCCCGGACCCGGATTTGGCGCACAGACTGGACCGAATGGCGACCGTGGAACCCATCGCGGAATCAGGCGTATCGCCCAACGTCGCGTTCATCATGATGGACCTGCTCCGACGCGTCGTGACCAGCGGGACCGCCCATGACCTGCCCAACGACTGGCTGGTAGCGGGAAAAACCGGCACCACCAATGAATTCGACACCTGGTTCGTCGGGGTGGATGGCCGCTACACAACCGTGATCTGGGTGGGTGTGGATAAGAACCAACGTCCGATTGGCGCCGGAGAACATGGCGCAACGGCTGCCCTGCCCATCTTCACCGAGTTTTTCGGACCGACGGTGTTAAAAGCCGATGGCGACACGACGTTTCCAAAGGACCCGCCGCCGGGCATCGAGTATCGCGCCATCGACGCAAAGACGGGCCTACTTTCGCCAGAAGGCGAATGGGGAATGCCCTACCCTTTTGTGGTCGGAACCGCGCCGCTTGAGACTTCTCCGTCTCTTGGCACGCGCCAGGCCCAGGAAGTCGACTCCCTGATGTACGATTTTTAGCGGCCAGCCAGCGCGGCTGCAGGATCCATGCGGCTTGCGCGGAATGCCGGCGCCAGAGCACCAAACCAGCAGAAGGTCAGCGCGACCGCGAAACACATCAAAAACATCCATGGCTCAAAGGCAAAAAGCGTCGTGGGTTTGTAGGGGAAGTCTGGCACCTGAGTCTTCAGCAAAAGGTCCACAACAAGCGTTGCGCCAAAACCCACTGCCATGCCTACCACTGACCCAACAAAGGCCAGCGCGGTCGCCTCACCAAGCACCAGCATTCGAATATCACCCGCTGTGGCACCAAGGGCCCGCATCAGGGCGAGTTCACGCCGACGCTCCAAAATCATCATCAAGAAGGTGTGCATGATGTTGATGGCGGCGATGCCCAAAAATAAGAGGCTGACTAAGTTGAAGACCAAGGTGATCAACATGATGAGCAGGCCCGCACGTTGGGCGTCCTCGTATTTTGACGAGAGCACATAACCAAGGTCGATGATGCCCTGAGCAACCCCAGGAATCGAGTCGTTGCTGACGCCTTCCACGATGATCGAATGATAGTCCCCGCCAAGCTCTTGGCCGGCAATCGTCTGGTTCAGTCGCTGCACATAACCGATGGGCATCGTGACGCCGAGATTGATGGCTTTATCCGAAAATCCCACCAACTGCATGCGACGTGACACACGTGCATTGCTTTTGGCCGCGCCCAAAAAGCTCTTTCCAAAAATGCCTTCAAACTGAAAACCAATCAGCCCTTTGGCACTGAGCTTGGGCAGCTTCGACATCGCGCCACGCGCCCCACCCAGAGCGGTATGCAATGAACCGTTGTAGATTTCCAAAAGGCTTGGTGAGACCAGGACCGGAATGGGCATCAGACATACTTTTTCAGTGTCATGACAGTATGCCGGAGGCGCGCAGGCCTCGACATCGCTGGGTTCGCAGGCGTTCCCTTTGCAGATGCCGTCGACGCAGGAAAACCCTGCGGCACAGACCAGATCGGGGCTGCAGGCTTGGTTTTCCCAATCCTTGAATTCCAAATTGCCGGATACCTCATCGGTCACAAGGTCAGTGGGAATGCCATCACCCACCATTTCGGCCACCATGTCGCGTCCGAGCAACATCGCGCCACCCTTCACGCTTGAAGGAAAAACCAGCTTCATTTTGGGATAAACGGCGGCAACATTGGGGATCGCTCGAAAGCTCTGGACCGTATTGTCATCCAAGGACTTTTCGCCAAACAGCCCCATCGTCAGCCCATCGTAAGCCGGTTTGATGACTTCCAACTGACGCACGATGAAGACGCGTTCCAGCACGGTTGTGCGCACGCCGGTTCCAAGCGACGTGAAAAACAACAACGTCGCGATGCCCATGATCACGCCGAAACTCGAGAGCACAAAATCCCGTTTCGAACGCCTGATGGATTGCGCCACGAGCTTTACGAGTTGGCCAAACTTCATAGGGCCTCCGCGCTTTCGACAGGACCATCGGAGACCACCGCGCCGTCTTCAAAACGGACCAAACGACGAGCAAGGCGTGCGATATGCTCCTCGTGGGTCACCATCAAGACGGTGATGCCCTTGGCGTTGAGTTCTTCAAAAAGGTGCAGAATCTGAAGCCCCGTCGTGCGATCGAGGCTGCCGGTAGGTTCGTCACAAAGCAGAACCTGCGGTCCTCGAAATAACGCGCGCGCAACGGCCACTCGTTGTTTTTGCCCACCCGAAAGCTCGCCTGGTTTGGCGTCTGCTTTGTCGGCTAGACCGACAAGCTCCAGAAGTTCTCGAGCGCGTTTTTCGGGATCGGCGATAGGCTCGTCGGCAAAAAACGCCGGCATCGCGATGTTCTCAAGCGCGTTCAGATGTTCGAGCAGATTGAATTGTTGAAACACAAAACCAAAATGCCGATTCCGAAGCGCAGCCAGCTCCTTTTCGGACAAGGACGCGAAGTCCTTTCCAGCCACCTCGACCTTACCTGTGTAGGCGCGGTCCAGCCCTCCCACGATGTTCA
>JBFFMO010000207.1:0-6915 GCA_041554035.1 Allomicrovenator sp.
ATTTCTGAATCGTGGTGAATACGATTCCACCGCTCGCGACTTTCAGCAGTTCTTTTAGATTTTCGCGGGTGTCTGCCTGTACCGGCGTTTCCATCAAGCCCTTGGCGGCCGAAAACTGCGAGAAGAGCTGACCATCAAGGTCGTTGCGGTCGGTAATCACCACGATGGTGGGATTATTCATCTGCGGCTCTTGGGCAAGTTTCGCGGCGTAAAACGCCATCGAAATCGACTTGCCCGAGCCCTGGGTATGCCAGACCACACCAATGCGCTGATCGCCTGTTTCCTGTGAGGCACGGACGGTCTCTTTAATCGCCTTATTTACCGCATGGAATTGATGATAACCGGCAATCTTTTTGATGAATCCGTTTTCGGATTCCCAGAGGATGAAATGCCGGATGTAGTCTAGGAAACGTCGTTTTTCGAAGATCCCCTTAATCAGGACTTCGAGCTGAGGCTGGTTGACGTCGGCGAGTTCAAAGCCTTCGATGGTGCGCCATGGACCGAATCGTTCGAAGCCGGCTGTTAGGCTGCCTACCTTTGCATGCACGCCATCCGAAACAACCAAGACTTCGTTCGTAAAAAAGAGGTCTGGAATATCGTTTTTATAGGTCTGGAGCTGATTCCATGCCGATTCGATCGTGGCGTTTTCTTCCTGCGGGTTTTTGAGTTCGACCACGGCGAGTGGCAGACCGTTTAAAAAGACGATGAGGTCGGGGCGACGATGTTTATCGCCATTGATGATCGTGAATTGATTGACGACCAACCAATCGTTTTTATCGGGATCTTCAAAATCGACAAGCCATCCGTGGTCGCCGCGAACCAGGCCACTAGCATCACGGTATTGGAACTCAACACCGCGGCTGACTAATTTTTGAAAAACAAAGTTATTTTCATCAATTGCGAGGCCTTGAGGCCGTAAAATACGATTCGCAACATCATCGATGGAATCGACGCTTAGATGAGGATTGATGCGGGCAATGGCAGCCTTGAACCGGTCAACCAAGATCACGTCCCGAAATGTCACGCGTTCAGCCGCCTCGCCTTTAGGAGCGATACAAGGACCGGCCAAGTATTCGAATCCGAGATCCTGAAAGTACTCGATGGCAGCATCTTCAACGACAGATTCGGATACGCTCATAAATGCTCTCCAATACTTTCTTCGGCTGCAGGTATCCGGATTTCGCCACTTATTAGTTTGGGTAGCAACACGTTTCGGAGATCCGTAAGTACACGAGAGTTCAGGTCGTTTGCGTTACGTTTCCGCCGGAGAGGATATGTGATTTTTTCAAACTCACCAAATTTGGTGGAAGGTGGGATTATGATTGGTACTGCCTCTAAATGTCCTTTTGTAATGGCTTTTCGAGTTGCGCCTGCGCTATGTCCCAACAGCCATTCCTTCATACGTTTGGATAGGAGATGTTGGTGTAAAAAGTCTGTCGGTATGTCCTGTCGTGCACGTATAATAGCGACATGCTGATTTACGCGTGCTGGCAAAACCGTGGGATCAACAATGCAGGTGCGAAGGATTGAGTCACCGGTGATATTTATCAGGATATCGTCCTCTTCGACCGTCACGCCACGCAATTTATCTGCGTCACTGTCTGTAAGATGGACAAGCCCATCCCATTTAAATTCAGAATCATAAATATTTTGACTTCGGATCAATCTAACACCGGTGTTCACATATACGCTTGCACCCCCACGTGGTGTGGCACCACTACCAATCTTATCGGTTAACGCGCCCAGATTGGTGATTTGCCAGCCTCTTGGAATCGGGCCCAACTCGCTGTCTTCGAGGTCTTCTTCGGCGACGCCGTCGAAGTCGATGAACCATGATTTGAAGATGGCTTGAGCCATCTCCTCCAGCGTTTGGTTCATCTTCCGATTCAACTCAATCTTGTCGTCGAGCGCCCCGAGCACCGCCGCAATCCGCTTTTGCTCATCGAGCGGTGGCTGTGTAAGTGGCACATTTCGCAATATTGAAGTGTTCAAGTTGGGCATTGTCGCGCCTTGCGCATGCCTGACGATATATGATCGTATTGATGGATGGCCTAAGAAGTAAAATAGATAACTTGGATGAATCTCAGCAGGATTCAATCGTATGCGAAGACACCCTGTGCCGCACAGCCATCCAGCCTCTCTATCTCCAATGAGTGCACGTCTTTCTACATCTCCGCGACGGCTATAAATAATATCTCCCGAGCGAAGTCGATGTTTTGCCAAACGTTCTGCATCCGTTTCACGGACGCGAGCTATGTCCGCAGTTGAAACTCGGTCTTCACTAAGATTTTTTGGCATAACTGAAGGAATTCCAACCGGGACATAGTCGGCAGCGTGCAATTGGCTACCAAAAGGTCCGGTCTGCACTTCTCCACCGTATTCATCACATGCCTTACCAATTGTGAGGTTACGCCATCCTTCTGGAACGATTCCTGAAACTGGGTCGTTACGCATATCCAAGTTCCTCGAGTGCTGCACGGATCTTGGTATCTAACTGTGACGCGACTTTCATTTGTAACGAGAGGTCGACTACTAAACGCCCTATTTTGTCCTCAAACGACTCGCCGTCATCCTCGATATCTTCAGCCCCCACATAACGCCCTGGCGTCAGCACGAAGTCATGGGTTGCGATGTCGGTCATCTTCGCGGACATGCAGAACCCTGCCACATCTTCGTACTTGCCGTCATTATTCCGCCATGTGTGGTAAGTGCCTGCGATTTGTTCAAAGTGCTCGTCGTCCAACACTTTGTGCACGCGGGTTTCCATGCGACCCAGTTTACGTGCGTCGATAAACAAGGTGTCACCGCGGCGGTCACGGTGGCCTTTGGCGGCTTTGTTCTTGGTCATAAACCATAAACATACAGGGATTTGTGTGCCGTAAAAAAGCTGGCCAGGGCACGCGATGATGCAGTCGACCAAATCGGCCTCCACCAGCTTTTTGCGGATTTCACCTTCGCCGGATTGCATCGACGACATCGAGCCATTGGCGAGCACAAAACCGGCGGTGCCATTAGGTGCCAAATGGTGAATAAAATGTTGGACCCAGGCGAAGTTGGCATTGCCGGTGGGTGGAGTACCGTATTTCCACCGAACGTCGTTTTCTAAGCGTTCACCGCCCCAGTCTGAAATGTTGAATGGGGGATTGGCCAGAATGAAATCCGCTCGCATATCGGGATGAAGGTCGTCGTGGAACGTGTCGGCGTGTTTTGGGCCCAGGTCGGCTTCAATGCCACGAATGGCGAGGTTCATGCGGGCGAGGCGCCAGGTGGTGTTGTTGGACTCTTGGCCGTAGACACGGATATTGGTGCGCTGACCGCCATGAGCCTGAATGAAGTTCAGGGATTGAACAAACATCCCGCCTGAACCACAGCATGGGTCGTAGACTCGGCCTTCATAGGGTTCGATCATCTCGACCAGCAGCCGCACGATGCTCGACGGGGTGTAGAACTCGCCGCCGCCTTTTCCCTCGGCCGATGCAAATTTAGAGAGGAAATATTCGTAAACGCGGCCCAGGGTGTCTTTGTCTTGATGTTCTTTGGTGCCCAGACCAATGCTGCTGACCAAGTCGATAAGCTTGCCCAGACTGTGTTTGTCCAAATTGTCGCGCGCGTAGATTTTGGGCAGCGCGCCTTTTAGGCGGATGTTGTCACGCTCGATGGCGTCCAGGGCGTCATCGATGGACTTGCCGATTATGGGTTGTTTGGCCTGGGCTTGAATGGTCGACCAGCGCCCGGCCATTGGTACCCAATAGACGTTTTCTGCGGTGTACTCGTCTCGGTCTTCAAGCAGGTCGGCGAGCACTTCTTCGCGTTGTTTTTCGTCTTTTACATAATCGTCGCTTTCGGGGTCAGCGACTGCTGCACGTAATCCATCGCGGCGTTCTTCAAAGGCGTCGCTGATGTATTTTAGGAAGAGTAGTCCAAGCACGACATGCTTGTACTCGGCTGCGTCCATGTTGTTTCGCAGCGTGTCCGCGGCTTCCCACAGCTTGGATTCAAAACCCAGACTTCCTGTGCGTTCCGTCGTATTCTTTGCCATCAAATTACCTAGTAGGGGAAAAACTCAACAAGATGGACCGCCAATTCATTCGCGTCGGTCAGGCCCGAGCGTTCACTCAAGGCCCTTGCAATGAATTGCTGGCTCTTCAGCTCTTCGATGTCCGCTTCGACGTTCACTTTACGATGCAGACGGTCAATGATTGCGGTCATGGATTTCGGCGAGATTTGATTGCGCAAGGCCTCAGCCCGTTCGGGTTGATTGGACAAGGCGCGTGAGAGCCAGAATAAACCGCTGTCTCGCAAATGGTCTGTGACGTGGGCGTTGCGGTCTTCGAACCAACTTAGTTGTTTAGCGGCCTCGTCGAATCGATGCAATTGCACCTCAGCGCGGGCTCGGTTGACTTGAACAAACTCGTCGCCCATCGGCCTCGCGCCTGCTCTCATCCGCCATTCGACTTCAAACCCGTCCAGTGCGGCGAAAGCCGACTCGTCGCGTAATGCGCCGGCGTAAACGTAAGCGACCGAAAGGGGATAAGAGATTTCATCGAATTCCCAACGGTCTAACCAGCCGCGAATGGCTTCCATTTGTAGGTTTAGTGCCTCGCGGGGCTCGCCCATCGCGTATCTAAGCCGCCCTAGAGCCCCCAGAATTCGTAGATGCTCCGGAAACGCGTTGGCTTCGCGGTTATCCTTAAGAAAGCTCTCAGCGAGCTTCTGAGCGTCTGCTGGTGATGGTGCGCCGCAATCCGCGGCGTTTTGGACGATGTGTGCAACAACATCCAAGCGAATCGGCTGTGGGAGTGACTCGATCCAGGTCTGCGGTGGCATTTGAAGCGAGCCGCGGTTTCCGTCATGGCGAAAGCTAATCGCTTCGGCGAGGCGGAGCTTCTGGGTCATGTCCTCATTGTCAGAAATGTCTTGCCAGCTTTCGAGCGCTGCTTTGGCGGCATGGGCTATCGGCTGCCAATAAGTCACTTTATCGCGACGACCGATTGCGAGCCGAAAGATGTTTTCAGTCAGGGCTGTTTTACCTGGGGCCTGGATCAGAATGTCTTCTAGGCCCGGATATACATGTTCCAGCACCTCACCCAGGGTCGAAAAAGCAACGATCTTGATGTCCTTGCCGTATGCGATGTCCTCGGCTTCGTGCTCTTGCGCCTTGGCCACGATGAATTCCCGAACACTTGGGGCGTGGTCCAGGCAGATCTTGATTTTGGCTTCGAGACCTAGGACTGGACCCAAGTTCCCCCGGTTATCGACAGTGGCTGAAGGGACAAATTTCGCCGGCACTGGTTTGTTGATGGCACTTGAAAACGCCGCCAAGGCGAAGGCGACACCAAAAGAATCTCCGTCCAACATAGGGGCGGTAATGCCTCCCACATACGCTGCCTGAAGCTCACGCTGTGTTTTGATTTGGGTCCACAACAAGGGGACGGAGCGGGGAATCGCCGCAATCGCAGATTGCCAGGCGCGTAGAGCGTTGGGGTGAAATGGCGTTAGCCCATCACGCCGTGTATCTGCGACCAAGTGCCAAATGCTCGCGGCACCTTGTTCGGTGATGGTGACGAGCGGCACCTCGCCGGGTCTAGGCGTTGGTTTGGTGTGTTTCGAGAGCGCAAACGCATAAGCGTCGGGCTGATCCTCGCGTGGCCAGAACCACTCACCCATTTTTAAAAGTTCGAAATGGGGCGCCGCAAGACTTTTACGGTCGGCAGCGAAACAAGGGTGCATGATCAATCCTCGTCAATCGAGGCCAGCGATGTCCACCATCCTTCGGGGTTTGCCATCGCGGCTCGCGAAAGTCGTTCGTCATCTTGAAAATCGAACTCGGCGGTCAAGGCCTGCACCAATTCTTCACCGAGCTGGTCGGCGTGTTTTAGTGCTCGTGCAATCGCGTCGCCCATCTTTGCGGACTCTAATAAGACCTGGCCCGAAGCGATGTCATCGCGCAGATACAGGGTGTTTAAGACATCTGCTTGCGTGATGATTTGACCTGTCTGCAGGTCATCTTGAAGCTCGGCGAGCTTGCGGTGCAGGGTTTCTACAGCGGTAAGACCGCGTGTCACCAGGTTCTGTAAGGTATGGGTATCAAGCGATTTGGCCCAGGTTCTTTCGCGCTCCATCTCGGGCGGTAATTTTCCGGCCAAGAGCGCTGCCACAAGGGCCTTGCCGTAGGTTGGGTCTTGGTCCTGAAGCCGAACCAGCATACCTGCGGCGACAAATGTCTGCCATGGAAGCCCAAGCTCAACTTTGCGGTCGAGCAGGGGTTTTAGCCACGTATCCTGACAGGCATTTGTCCATTGTTGCACTTGGTTACCAAGATTGATGGTCAAACCGCGGAGTTCTGGAAAAAACGGAATCATTTCAACACGCCCCAAGTCGTAATCGATGACCAGCGTACCGCCCGTCGAATCGACTCGAACTTTTGTTGGTCGGGCAAAATCGACGTAGACGATATTCCCGGGTTTGGATTCGACGATGGCGTCATTGGTGGCTTTGGCGTCGTTGGCGTTGCGGATTTCGTACACATTCGATGATCCCAAACGCTGCACGGTCAAACCTACCGCCTCGGCTCGAGCTGATGCAAAGTCGAACCGAGGTCCGTTTTCAATCAGGTCGTCTTGGTCGTCCAGCACTTGGGCTGCCGATCCATGCGCAGTCGGGTCAGTGTCCAGCACCAGGTGCTCAGACTCCCCTGCCGTCATGCCTTCGAGGCCTAATGCCTTGATTTCTTCGTCTGTAAATTTGCTCATCTCTTTCTCTCCGCGTCGCTACCTGTTGTAACGGCTACAGATCTAAAATGTACTCATTCGAGTTACTGACAGTTCTTCGAGTCGAATTCCGATTCCAATTACGTTGATTCGCTGCGTGACCGCAACGAAACAATGGTCATGCGGAGCAAGCGCATGTCAAAAT
>JBFFMO010000208.1:0-6878 GCA_041554035.1 Allomicrovenator sp.
GTGGACTCAAGTGTTCAATGATGGGCATCAAATGGTAGCGATAGACCTCAAGACCGCGTCGTGGGCGGCCGAGTATCCTTTTGAAACGCATTCGCATGCGGTGTCATCGGGAGCCAAGATGAATTACATCGACGAAGGCCCCAAAGACGGGCCCGTGATGTTATTTGTGCACGGCAATCCGACGTGGAGTTTCTACTGGCGGAACCTCGTCAAACGGTTTTCGGCCACGCATCGCTGCGTCGCGATGGACCATATTGGCTGCGGTCTTTCGGATAAACCTCAGGATTACCCCTACACGCTTGAGCAACGAATTCAGGACGTGAGCTCGTTGGTCGAGGCTCTAGGTCTGGAGGGCATCACTCTTGTTGTGCACGATTGGGGTGGCGCGATTGGTTTTGGAACGGCCGTGCGAATGCCCGACAAGTTCAAACAATTTGTGGTGTTTAATACCGCAGCTTTTTTGTCGCCGCGCATTCCGTTTTCGATCTCCATTTGCCGCATTCCGGTCTTTGGCGCCTTGGCGGTGCGGGGCTTCAACGCATTTGTCGAAATCGCGCAAATTCGTGCGATTCACGAAAAGCTGCCCGCCCCGATCAAAGCCGCGTATCTGGCGCCTTATGACTCATGGGCAAATCGTGTCGCGATTCACCGCTTTGTCGAAGACATCCCGATGAACCCATCCCACCCCACACACAAGACCTTGAAGGCGGTTGACGAAGGGATCGGCCAATTCAAGTCTCACCCGATGTTGATCGTCTGGGGAGATGAAGATTTTTGTTTTGATGTGTCGTTTCGTGAGGAATGGCAACGACGCTTCCCGGACGCCGAAGTGCATGCGTTAGCGGATGCCTCCCACTATGTGGTTGAGGACGCCAACACGGATATTCAAGGCTGGATGGAGACGTTCTTGGCCTAGGCGCAAATCGCAATGCCAGGCGGGAGCGTGGCGCATCAGGCACAACAAGGACCGCCTCAGTCTTCGGGGCGAGTTTCCGGCGGGTCGGGCAGAACTTCGACAGGTGTTTCGCTGGGTGGCTCGGCTGCGACAACCGGGGCCGCGACTGCATCTTCCGGCTTTTCCGCATTCTTCTCAGCTTCGGGCTCTCGCAATTCTTCTTGCGCCTTCTTCCACAGATCAAATTCGTAGACCTCTTGACGCAGTCTTTTCTGCTTCCAGAGATCGACACCGGCCTTGACCCCCTCGACGACGAACGTCGACGCCCCCGACTTGAGCATGGTTTCACCAATCTCTCGCCAGAGTGATTTTTTGCCTTGTTGTAGCAATTCAGACCACATCCTGCCTCCTGTCCGGGGATACAACGCATCAGGATGCCAAATTCTGCCCATTCGAGCAAAAAAACCTGTCGAAAGTGTTTTTGACGCAAGAAACACAAAAGCCCCTTGCGGGGCCTTTGTCGCGATTGTGTTTGGGGGAGGATAAACACAATCGCTTTGTTTCACGATACTGCTGTGAAACGCCTCGCGATACTGCTGCGAGGTTACCTCACGATACTGCTGTGAGGTGGCCGCTTGGCGCGGCATTCCTGTGGGGTAAACAGGAACGAAAAGGGACAACATCTGCGACAAGTCATGGGGGTGACATACTGCGTCGCGGAACCCTCATCTACGTGTAAAGTTACAGACACGCTGTAAAGTAGTCAAGACTCAAAGTTACGTCGATGTCGTGGCAATCCTTGCATATAATTAAAGAATTCTGACAAATCGTCTGACAATTTTTTTCTCACCGACCGTTGGAAAACGAATCGTGAGCTTCGCCTCGTCGCCTTTTCCAGAAACGGCTTTCACCTTTCCGATGCCAAACTTTGCGTGCGTCACGGTTTTGCCCATCAAATCGTCAGGATCACCGGCATCAACACCCCAATGCGAAACGTCATGGACGTTCTCGGGGGCAGCGGCGGCGGCCAGGTCCTCCCAGGGTGTCAGTTGCGAAAACTCGTCGTCCGAATTGCGAGCTTTGAGCTGGTCGAGCGCCTTGCCAATTGAGCCTTTCCGCGTCTCGGGAGACTGATCGAACTCCCATTCTTTGGTGCCAACGGCGACCAGATCTTTCTGCCAGCGCTCGCGTTGATTGGAGTAGGTCGGGCGAGCAAAGTCGACAAAACGGCTTGAGCTTCGAGGATCGACTTTGAGTCGTTCGGGCTCGATATCCAGGACAAATCGACTTGGCGCAGTGTTTCGGATCGTGCCGTAAACACGCCGCCTTTGGGCATTGGTGATGAAGAGCTTTCGCTCAGCGCGGGTGATGGCCACGTAGGCAAGACGCCGTTCTTCGTCGAGCTCGTCGGGGTCGTTGTCGCGAATGCTGGGAAAGATTTCTTCTTCCATTCCAACCAGGAAAACCGTGTCGAACTCCAATCCCTTTGAGCCGTGAACCGTCATGAGCGTCACGGCGCCGCGCTCGTCGAGGTTGTCTGTGCTTTGAATCAGAGCTGACCGGTCCAGAAACGCACGCAAAATCCGCTGCGCGCGAGGTTCTTTGTTTCGCTCGCCGGGGTCAGGAATCCACTCTTTTTCGAACTCCGCGATGGCGTTCACGAGTTCGGCGACGTTCTGCTGTCGATCTTCGGCGCGTTCAGGGTCGGAGGTGAGAAGCCATTCAAAGAATCGAGTGCGCTCCAGCAGGCCTTGAACCGTTTGAGCAAGCGAACTTGAGGCCCGCAGACTGTCCTGAACGAATGCGACCAGGTCATGGAATTCGCGGAGCCCTTTCAGCGATTTGCCTTTCAGGCCGGCGACATCCGCAAGTGCCGGGTCGATCAGCGCCCCGCCAGGCCCCATTCCGGGAAGCCAACCGTGTTGCATGGGCGCGGGCCCGGTGTTGGGTTCGTCGTTGACGGCGTATCCGACGGCGCCCCAAAGCCCGTCAACCTGACCAAAAACGCCTGCCACCCGCAATTTATCGATCGTGGATTTCCCAACACCACGCGTGGGTTTGTTGATCACGCGCAACAAGTCGACCTCATTGGTCGGATTCAGCGCGATCTTGAGGTAGGCCAGCACATCCTTGACCTCTTCGCGGGCGTAGAACGATACGCCGCCCACCACTTGGTAAGGCGAGCCGTGGAAGCGCAACTGTTCCTCGAACGCGCGGCCCTGAGCGTTGGTTCGATAGAACACAGCAAAAGACGAGTACTCAAGCCCGTCTCGCGCCATTTCGAAAATGCGTTGGGCCACAAATTGGGCCTCTTCTCGGTCGTCCGACGCCGTGAAATAGGTGATCGGCTCCCCGCCCTGGCGTTCGGTCCACAGCTTCTTTTCCCGGCGACGCCAATTCAGCTGAATCACGTCGTTGGCGGCGTCCAAAATCACCTGGGACGACCGATAATTCTGCTCTAATTTGACCACGCGCGCGGTTGGAAAGCCTTCTTCGAATCCCAAGATGTTGGCGACGGTCGCTCCGCGCCAGCGGTAAATCGCCTGGTCGTCATCGCCCACCACGGCAAGGTTCGTGTGCTCACACGTCAGGTGTTTAAGCAGCTCATATTGGGCGGCATTGGTGTCCTGAAACTCGTCGACCATCACAAAACGCCACTGGCGGCTGTAACTCGAAGCGAGGTCAGGATGCAGGCGGAAAATCTCGAGCACTCCCAGGATCAGGTCTCCAAAATCGACACAATTCGAGGCGCGTAATTGAGTTTGGTAGGCCTCGTAGAAATCGACGTCTTGTTCTGTTGCGCCGTCAAACGCTTGTTCGTGGGCCTGATGCGGGGTCAACGCATCGTTTTTCATCTTCTCGATGAACCCACGCAATCGGCGCGCTTCGCTGCGTTCGCTTCCGCGGTCGTTGTCTTCCATCACCCGACGAATCAGCGAGGTTTGGTCGGCATCGTCGTAAATGACGAAATCGGCGCTGAGGTTGATCTTTCGGGCATGGAGCCTCAAAAGACGCGCACAAAGCGAGTGGAACGTTGAAATCGTTACGCGTTCGGACGCTCTTTGGTCTTCAAGCAGTCCGTCCACGCGTTCGCGCATTTCGTGACAGGCCTTATTCGTGAAGGTCATCGCCAGAATTTCTTCGGGGTGCACACCCTTATTCGAAATCAGCCACGCGATTCGATGAGTCATGACGCGGGTCTTGCCGCTTCCCGCCCCGGCGAGGATCAACAAAGGCCCCTCAAAATGAGACGCAGCCTCGCGTTGCGCGGGGTTCAGGCGTTCCAAAAGCGAGTCGTCGACCTCAGCCGTTTTTTCCAGAGAATACTTCCTAGCCATCCACATTCCTGCACAAACGTTCAACCTTCTTTTGCGCGAAATGGGCGAATTTGGCAAGGGGCGTGACCGCCTGACCTCACGCGCGGTTGCGTGCACCCCCGGTATTTCCTAGTATTCGCGCAGGTCCAAGGATTGGACCGTCAAAAAAGTACCGGACCAAGGATGGGACCGATGACACAAGCCTTGCGCGAACGCATGTTTGGGCTGCTCTCTGAGCTCTGCCCTGAACTGCCCAAAGACACTCTCAGAGTCACAAGCCATGCGCTTTTGACGCTTGCCTACGACTCGGACACCGACGCGTTGATGCACGTTCGTGACGCCCTGCCCTGGATGGGCGCGTTCATCGAACTTGAAGGCGGCTCGTCCGGTGAATACATCGCCAAAGAACTCCGTGCTCGTGGGGCGCTGCGTTGTTTGACCGATGGATACGTGGCACGCCGACTCGTCGAAATCCAGACCCCCTCCGCCCAATCCGTCGCACTGCGCGACCTTGCAGCCTTGGACCTGAAACTCGCCCGCATTTCGGCGTCGAGCGACCGCGAGATACGCTCAGCGCTGCTTGAAGACGTGGAAGTGTTGGTCGCCTGCCTTGAGGTGATGGACGGAGACTCGGACTCGTTGACGCGCATTCGTCAGGCGCTGGGAATTCACTCGGCTGACCCCAGCGCACTTCGAGTGCTCGCAGGGCTCGAATCAAGCTGGGACGGGGGCATCATGCGCTCGGCCAACCTGAGTGAACGGTCACGCCGCTTTGAAATCAGCGCCGTCGATCACTTAAGGCAACAAGGTTTTTTGGTCGCGATTCGGGCTGCTCTGGGCCTGTCATCATGCGAAACCGAGACCTTGCATTCCTTTGCGACTTTCCGTGAAGACCCGCCTCTGGAACAACTCACCAACGCGCTGATCGCGGTTCGAGGTCTCGCGCTAGACCACGTGCGCGGAATGGTGCCGCTCTCGGCTTTGCATGTCTGGATCGAGTATTTACGAGGCCCATGCAGCGATATCGCCGAGTCGCGAGGCATATCGCTTCGGGAAGCCACGAGTTTCGCCCATTTTTGTTTTCACGTGATGAATTTCTGCGACCTCGTTGCCCTTTGTGGCAACGCCACCCACGACGATATTCGGCGCACGCTGATGGACATCGAGGACGAGGTCAAAGAGTTCGCGTTGATGGGCCAAAGCGCGGGTCATTCAGACCAACGGGCGAGCCTGAGCGTATTCGATGCCGTTCGCTGGAAACGCGTGGGTTCGGCCGTATTTGCGGCCGATCGCATTGGCCGCCTCGCGGGGGCGTGGAAACGCGGAACGGAGCCTACCCCCTTGGGAGCTCCGGCTCGGATTGGAGGGGACGTTGCAGATGAAGCTCGGCAAGCGGTCATGGATGGAGATTCAGCGTGTCCCGTCGCGGCCCATATCGTGGGAAGCGCTCTGGCTCACGCCCGATTAGAGGGCGCAGAATGGATGGAACGCGTTCCACCGGCTGCGATTTTTGCAGGACTGGCGGTTGTGTTCGTTTGTGCACGGGAATCTGGCGTCGACATCACCCATGAATTTCGGGTCGATGTGAGTGCTCTGGCGACGTGGACGAGCACGCCGCAGCGCAGCGCTGTTTTCGAACAGTGGTTATCGCGCGCAGCGCTTCATCAGGCGATGACGGGCAAGGGCCTCAAGGATGGACCAGGCCTGGTGGCCACGGCACATGATGGTGTATTGCAGATCGAGTTCCGCCCCTCACAGGAGCTTGAAGCCGCGCTCACGTTGATTGCGAGCGGCGTGCATCCATCTCATGAAACGATGCTTGAGTCTTTGATTCAACGGCTGATTGGAGTCTCACAGAGCCCGCATACGACGGTCTCTTTGAGTGTGATGTAGTCAGATGGCCTGAGTCTGCTCTCGCTCATCTTGATGCCGACGCGCGCCCTCTTTGAGAGCGTCCCAGCGTTGGGCTTTCGCACGTCGATAGGTGCGGTCTTGCGCGATCTCGGACACAAAGACTTTCACAATATCGGGGTCAAATTGCCGGCCGGCAAAGGCCTGAATCTCTCGCATCGCCACATCATGCGGCAGCGCGCGACGGTAGGCTCGATGCGAGGTCATCGCGTCGTACGTGTCTGCAATCGCCAAGATCCGCCCGTGGAGCGGAATGTCGAGCCCCGCGAGTCCAAGCGGATATCCACGGCCGTCCCAACGTTCATGGTGGGTGTAGACGCCGGGAATCAAATCGTGAAGGAATTTGATGGGCTCAAGGATCCATTTTCCGCGCGTCGTATGTGATTTAAACATCTCATACTCGGACTCGGTCAACGGTTCGGCCTTATTTAAGTCTTCGTAACGAATGCCCAATTTGCCGATATCGTGCATGAGCGCGGTGTCAGCGATGAGTTCAACTTCGTCGTCGGGCAGGTCGAGGCCAACTGCAATCATCCGCGCGTATTTCGAAACACGGTCCGAATGGCCGCGGGTGTAAGGGTCCTTGTCTTCAAGCAGGTTAGCCAGGGCCTGAATCGTCTGTTTGAACGTGTGCTTGAGGTCGCCGTAAAGACGGGCGTTTTCGATGGCAGCCGAGGCACGACCGCAAAGAATCGCGAGCATCTTCCGTTTGCCCTCTTGGAACGCGTGGTTGCGGTCAAAAGCGAACGCGACAA
>JBFFMO010000209.1:0-6867 GCA_041554035.1 Allomicrovenator sp.
GTGTTTCCAACCATGTGACCTGACCGAGGTCGACCAAAACAGCAATTGCTGGAACGGCCGCCATACATGCCGCCAAGCGTACGGCAACAACGATGAACCGCTGGCGTTTGGCTTGTGCAACTATTAGGTCAGACAAGAGCACCTCCAATAGACCGGCTGCGGCCATACTCTCAATATTATTTCTTGGGAGGCGGTCGCGCTTGGGATGGCGGCGTTCGTTAGATGGGTCAAACGATGATGAGTGCAGCCCTGTGGTCGACAGGTTGCGGATTGGCTGACATGCTACGAAGTGCAATCGCACTGACTCACCCATTGAAGGAATCAGAGACATGAAAATTCTAGTCAACACCGACAGCCATATTGAAGGGCGCTTGGGACTCGTAGCACACGTCGAAGACACCGTGGCCAAATCTCTGAGCCACTTCAGCTCTCATGTGACGCGCGTGGAAGTTCATCTGAACGACGAGAACGGCAGTAAGGGCGGCCCCAAAGACAAACGGTGCATGATGGAAGCCCGGATCGAAAAGCAGCAGCCAACCGCTGTAACTTGCGAAGCAGCAACGCTTGACGAGGCCATTTCGGGCGCCGCCGAAAAACTGCGAAGCGCCGTCAAGAGCAAGCTGGACCGCATCCAAGATCATCGCTAGTGGCACGGCTTTGCGTAAATCCATATGGCGTTTTTTATGGAGATGATCCGGAAGGGCGGCGGCACGTTGCAGAAGTTCCTGCCTAATATGTTGGCTAACGACAACGGCGCATCTCCCGGAACCACCCTTCGCGCACCTGATCTGTAATCAAAAGCATCCCGAATTCGCCCTCCTCGCTCCACCAACAAATTTCGCAGGCGCGGACTTAACTCGAAATGCCGCCGCAGTTCTTCCTGTAGATGCACCATCGACGTGGGTGGGGTGACGACCGCAAAGGCGCGCTGCGATTGACGCGCCGGGGAAACCACGTCAGACCCATCGTTTTCAGCAAACAAGCATCGTTATGCAAGAATCACTCGCCAACTCATCATCGATGTTCTCAACGATCGGCTGGCGCGCATGGGTGTGGTCCGCACAGCCCAGCCAGATAACGCTGACCTTGAGTGTGGAATGAGGCCGATAAGCTTCTGGAACACTTACCAAATCTGGAACTTATCGAGTGGCTCCAGCTTGTGTGCTGTCTAGGGTGTTGGTGCCGAGAGCAGGCTGCCCCCGGCAGACTCGGCTATTGCGTCGACCATATGGGCGAAAAATGCTTGCACACGGCTGGTATGCCGCAGTTCGCTCAGCGTCAAAAGCCAAAGACCACGTTCGAAATGGGGAGCGCTGATTCGCTGAACGCCCTCCAGCGCGTCGCCTTCCAGACAGGCCAGCAGAAACACCCCAACCCCGGACCGAATCGCCTCGCGGCGAAGGATGGCGTTCTCGTCGATCCGCAGCACCGTCTGCGCGCCAGGCGCATTTTCTTTGAGCCATGTTTCGAACCATCGGTTATCCAACCGTTCGTCCCACCCAAGCCAAGGATAGGCCCCAAGTGGCGCGTCCGCCCCGACTTCTTCGACCAGCTTCGAGCTCGCGTAAATCGCAAACTGCATCGTTCCAAGACGCCGGCCAAAGAGGTTTTCTGCGGGAGAGTCGGTCAATCGGAGCACGACATCAGCTTCGCGACGCACCAGCGAAACCTGGTCCTCGGTCGCGGTAATCGTGAGTTCGATACTCGGATAGCGTTTGATGAACGATTCGAACGCGTCGCGGAAGCTCCAAAAACAAAAGTCGAGAATCGAGACACGAAGCGGCCCGTGCAGGCGAGCATCTTGGCCGATAATGCGACTCTCGGCGGAGAGGATTTCCGACTCGAGTCGTTCGGCAACGTCGATGAGTTCTTGTCCCGCAAGCGTCGGGAACAACCCGTTCGAAGTGCGATCGAATAGCCGGACGCCAAGCTCATCTTCGCTGGCGCGAATACGACGTCCAACGGTCGTGTGCGTCGTGCCAAGCAGATCGGCCGCGCCAAGCAACGTTTTTGCACGGCCTGCAGCCAGTACATATTTCAGAGACTCCCAATTCATGATGTGTATTTACGCACACTCATAATGCGAATTCAATCATTTCGTGAACGTTTTTGCTCGATACCATGGAATGTGTACTTCACCCCTTAAAGGCGAACCCATGTTTCGAACGCTGCTGACTGTTTTCCTGTTTATCCTCGCCGGGTCAGCGACCTCGGCCGCCGCTGCCCAGCCGGCCAACGGGCCAGAGCCCACAAACGACAAGCGACACTTCTTGAGCACCTCGTTATTCACGCTGCTCAACTTTGTGCCCGACGACGAGCCACCTACTTTCATTCAGCTGAACTACGGGTACCGAATCACGCCGACTGACACGATCTCGATCGAAGCTATTACCTGGTACTATTACGGCCCGCTTGGCGTGCAGTGGTGGGAGAAGAACCAACCAAACACCAGGTATCCCGGCAAAGTCCGCGACTTCGGCGTTGGCCTAGCCTACCAACGATTCTTCTGGAAAGGGGCATACGGCGCGCTTCACGCGACGCCATTCGTGCAGCAGTACCAGGATGAAAGCGGGATCATCCAAACGGGCTTTCAGCTCTTCGTAGCCTTACGAGCTGGCTACCACTTTCGCTTCTTCGACGACCGGTTCTTCATTGAGCCGTCCGTGGCCATCACGACCTGGCCCATCAATACCAATCAACCAGAGGACTTTGCTTCGGTTGAAAAGCAGTGGGCAAAATTCTTCCTCTTCGAGCCCGGCTTGCATGCGGGCGTCAGCTTCTAGGATTTCGCAAATGTCTCGAAACCTTGATTATCGTTCGATAAAAGCGCCTCGGAACAACGAGGCATCAACGCCGTGTTTACGCAAAAGTCGGTAAAAGCTTTCGCGCTCCACTCCCGCGTGTGACGCGGCATCGCTCACATTGCCATCGTATTGGTGTAGGACGTCCTCCAAATAACGTTTGCCTAATTCCAGGCGGCCGCGGTCCAAGGCCTCGGACCACGTGAATGCCGACAAATCCGTTCCTGAGGTCTTTGCTCTCCGCAAAAGCTCGGGGGGTAAATCGCCAACCTCCACAAGCTCGCCGCCCGCAACGATGCTGGCCCGTTCCACGGCCGAGCGAAGCTGACGAACATTGCCGGGCCAGTCGAAGGCTGCCAGCACGCGCACGGCTTCTTCGCTAAAACCATTCGGCCCTTTCACCCTGCCGTGTTCAGCTTGTTGACGCAGAAAAAACCGGGCCAATAAATCCACATCATCAGGCCGGTCCACAAGCTTGGGCAAAAGCACCTGCGCCACATTCAGCCGATACCAGAGGTCTTCGCGGAACGTCTCTGCAGCAACCATGGATTCAAGGTCCCGATGGGTGGCCGCAATCAGACGCACATCCACCTTTCGTTCCTTAGAATCACCCACGCGGCGGATCGAGCCTTCCTCCAAAACACGCGTTAGTTTTGCCTGCAACGACGGTCGCATGTCCCCGATTTCGTCCAGAAAAAGTGAGCCTCCGCTCGCCTCTTCAAAGAGGCCCTTTCGGTCGCTGACGGCACCTGTAAACGCGCCTTTGACATGCCCAAATAATTCACTTTCCAGAAGTTCGGCCGGGATTGCGGCACAATTGAGCGCCACAAACCTATTCGAGACGCGTGGGCTCAACTCGTGAACGGCTCGTGCCACCCGCTCTTTGCCCGTGCCCGTATCGCCCAGCACCAGCGTGGTGGCATCACTCATGGCCAGCTTCTTCACCAGCTCGGCCATGTCTTGCATCACCCGAGATTTCGCTACGACGCCGGGCAAGACCTCGGGAAACGGCTCTTCGCCTGTGTCCATGGCCTGAGTCATCGACAACGCGCGAAGCACGACTGCCCGTGCTTCCTCAGGCTCGAACCGTTTGCTCAAATAGTCGTAGGCCCCAAGCTTGAGTGCCTCGACGGCCGTCCCCACGCTCGCGTACGCCGTCATCAAGATGAACTCGGCGCCTGGGCGCAGGCGCTTGGCGGCCTTCAGCACATCCAGGCCATCCATATCCGGCATTTTGAGGTCGCATAAAATCACGTCCACCGGCTCAAGCGCGAGCACTTTTAGCGCTTCAGCCCCGCCCTGCGCGGTCAACACCCGGGCATCACCCTTCAACACCTTGGTCATCAAACGCAACATATTATGTTTATCGTCGACGACCAGAACTACGGATTCTCGTTTAGGCATCGGCAGCTCCATTCGGCAGGAATACGACCAGACAAGCTCCGCCGTCGATCGCATCGACGACTTCGATCGTGCCACCATGCGATTTTACGATTCCCAGAACCACCGAGAGCCCCAGCCCACTTCCTCCGCGGCGTTTCGAATAAAACGGCTCAAAAACCTTGGTTTTATCGGCGTCATCGACGCCCGGTCCTTTGTCCTGAACCTCAATAGCATAACCGCCATCGACGACGACTCCTCGCAGTCGAATCACCGCGTCCTGGGGCGAGGCGTGCGCCGCATTCCCCAATAGATTCAGCAAAACCTGGCGGATTCGCGGACCGTCAACGGCGAGGTTATTTTCATCCGCGTCGACCTGAACTTTATGGCCGAGTGCCGCCGCGCTCTCTTCAAACCGTTTTGCTGTTTCGGTCAATAAATCCAACATTTCGACCGGCTCGCGTTGCGGCTCAGATGCTCGGGCGTAGGATAAAAGGTCTTCGGCAATCAACTGACATTGCGCCGCTTCTTCGTCCAAAATACCCAATTCTTCACGCAGCGTTTCGACATCACCATCGGCCACCATGGTTTTTAAATAACCTCGAATAATTCCAATCGGGTTATTTAATTCATGCGCCACGCCCGCAGCCAACTGGCCGATCGCGGCCATCCGCTCATTATGAACCAATGAACTTTCGCGGCGCGCCAACTCTTCACTCATTCGGTCAAACGCGCGCGCCAGCTCAAGCAACTCTCCTTCTCCAATTTCGCCGACCTTAAAATCGAATTCGCCGCCACCCAATCGGCGTGCGGCATCGGTCAGCCTCACCAAAGGTCGCAGAAGTCGGCCTCTCAACCGCATCGTAAATCCAATCGACAACAAGAGAATCAAGGCGATGCCCAACAACCCAACCGTCAACCCCATTTTGGTGCTGTCCGTCGCCAGCACGTGGGCGTGGACCATTTCCCCCTCTACGGCTCGAGCCAGCGCATCCGCATGACCGGATGCTTCGGCAGACAACGTCGATATCTCGGCGTGTGCGGATTGCACATCGACCGTCCGCCCCTCTCGGGCGGCGGGGAGCGCCGCGTTCAAAAACACATCATGCATTTGTTGGGTTTTTTCGCCGAGCACTTGCAGGCGCCACTTTTCGTCGGCCGGCACATCGGCAGCAAGGCGCTGAATACGCCCACGAACCTCGGTTCGAAGTCGCTCATAATCCTTGATCTGAGCATCGGTCGGGTCGATTAGACTACGACCAATCTGCACGGACTCCTCGCGCACGGCAGTCGCGAGTTCCAACCCTTGGCGAATCGAATGCTCGTCATGGCGCATGCCGGACACCAGATTCGACACATCGTTATTCACCCAGAGCAACGCCAGACTCATCACTATCGCGACGAGACTCACGGAACCAAAACCGAGGGCCAGTTGGCGAGCGATAACACGAGGTTCTTTTCTGATGGTTTCGGTATTCATTCGGCTCCTGTGACCCATACGGTTACAGGATTTCCCCACGAATTGAAACTCAAGGCCCCCACGATTTAGTTGGTCCAAATTATAGTTACGACCTCGCCGTGCCGATGATGCAAGTGGTCCAAGGAATCACCTCTGCCGCGCTAAGGAATTTGTCATGAAGAAACGAAGCCTGCTTTTCTCATTCGCATTCATCGCAGCGTGCTCTGGAAGTGACGGCTCGGACGGGCAGACCAGCATCATGAACCTCAGCGAAGAAGCCGCGGGAGAGCATTGCCCTTACGGCGGTCAGCGCTTCGAATCTGGTGTGGACACCAGTGCCAACGGCGAACTTGAGGACAACGAAAAATCGATGGTTCGCTACATCTGCAATCCCGCCGGCGTTGACGGAACAGACGGTGGCAAGGGTGATGTTGGAGCCGCAGGCCCGACAGGGGCCAAGGGCGAGGACGGCGCTGACGGCACTGACGGCACTGACGGAGCGTCGAGCCTCATCACCTCAAGTATCGAAGAACCTGGAGAAAACTGCGAAGCAGGTGGCACCGTCGTGGCATTTGGGACGGATGATGACGACAACGGAACCCTTAGCGAAGCCGAAATCGACGGCTCCACTTACGTGTGCAACGGCACCCATGGCGCGGATGGCGCAACCGGGGGAACAGGGCTTGTATCAACGGCTTTCGAACCCGCGGGAAACAACTGCATCGCTGGCGGAACACGTATCCATTATGGAATCGACGATGACGGAAGTGGCAGTCTGGGCGCGGAAGAAGTCGATGGGACGGCCTACGTGTGCAACGGAGCCACAGGTGCCAACGGAACCGCGGTTTCGTCCCTGGTCGACGTCACGCCCGAGGCGCCAGGAAACAACTGCCCTTCGGGCGGGCAAGCCATCAGAAGCGGTCAAGACACCAACGGCAATGCGATTCTAGAAACGTCAGAAACCACTCAAATCGCCTACGTCTGCGATGCGGCTGGCTGAATCCATAAGCCGTCGAGCATAGAAAACCAGCGGGAAGCGTTTGGGGCGTTGTTCAAAAGGGATGCCTTGGGTATCAATGGCGCGCAATAAAGCCATCCGACGCGGACCCCAGATGAGACCTCTAAGCCTGATCGCCCTACTCGTTTTTGCAGGCTGCGAAAAACAGGTCCAACCCGTGGTGCCTCCCGCGTGCACAGCGGAAGTCCAATGCCCAATGGGGTTTGAAC
>JBFFMO010000210.1:0-6827 GCA_041554035.1 Allomicrovenator sp.
ATTGGTATTCAAGGTAGAGCTGAATTCTGAAGGCCAAGTCAAAGACGTAAAGCTGCTCCGCGGAATCGTTCACAGCCGGGCCAAGCTGGCCTACGACGACGTTCAGGCATGGCTTGACGCAAAACACCGACGTTTCGACGATCAGAGTTTCGCGCCTTCGCTCAGAAACCTGGTCAAGGTCGGAGTGCTGCGAATCGCACAGGCCGCAGAAAGAGACGTCATCACGTTTGAGCGTTTCGAACCCCACCTTCGGCTCAAAACAGATGGTGAGGGCCTCGAGGTGTCGCGACGAATCCGAAACGATGTCGAACGCTACAACGAGCAAATCTCGCTGCTGTGCAACACCGTCGGCGCGAACATGATGAGCGAATTTGGTCATTCGCCACAGCTTCAGTCCGTGTTTCGGGTGCATTTGCCACCGCTGTCTGAGCGGCTCAAGGAACTCAAAGAAACTTTGGCTGGCATCGTTGAGACCCACGGCCTCGACGAGCGCTGGTGGTGGACCGGGCAAAGTCTGGCAGACTATCTGGCAGGTCTTCCTCAAGGGCCAGATGACGCAAGAATGCGCATCGCAGTGGAGCGGCAAGTTCGCTACGCCAACCGGTCCTCGGATTTTTCGGCGACGGTTGGGCCGCACTTTGCGCTTGGCGTTGACCACTACGCCAGATTCACCGCACCGATGCGCGAAGTCGTGGGTATTTTCACGCACAAAGAAGCGCTGGAGGTCACCGGATGTGAAAAACCGGCCGACCCCGGCGCAGACAAAATCCTTCGTGATCGAGTGATCGAGGCTGCAAATCGCGGCAACTCGACCCAGCGCGCGATCGACCGCGACATTGGACTGCTGGTCATCAAGGAAATCTTCGACGAAGACCTCACATTACCCCTCGAAGACCGGCCGATTCGCAAAGGTACAATCCTCGGCTCTCGTTCGACGCAGCTTTATGTCGTGCTCGACGACATCCCGATCGACGTCAAAATCTGGACAGACGACCTGTCCACCATGGCTGGGCACGAACTGAAACATCGAGCCGGTGTCCTGGGGACAATTCCACCCTACGTGTTCAGAATTGGCGACGAAATCCGAATCCGTACATCCCATTTTGATCATGAGCGCCAACATGTGGTGCTCGCCCCCGTTTTCGATTAGCCCAACCGCCTTAGTTTGAGAGAAAGACATGCCTACCAGGCAAGAAATGTGGGATGCGCTCGGCGCAGACGTTGACGTTCTAATTATTGGCGGAGGCATCAACGGGTCGGGCATCGCTCGCGACGCGACGATGCGTGGACTTCGTGTCGCTGTGGTCGAAATGAAGGACCTCGCCTACGGCACAAGTTCGCGGTCTTCAAAACTTGTTCATGGTGGCCTTCGCTACCTAGAGCAAATGGAATTCAGCCTCGTTTTTGAGTCGGTTTCAGAACGGCGAATTCTGCTCGATATCGCCCCTCATCTGGTCAACCCACTCGGGTTCTTGTTTCCCGTCTACAAAGGCGCACGACGCGGAATTCACACCATCAACGCGGGGATGTGGCTTTATGACGGACTGGCCTTGTTCCGCACGCCGCGACGCCATCGAAAGCTCAAGCCCGCCGACGTCACCAAAGAAGAGCCTACGCTGCGCGGCGAAAATATTAAGGGCGCCCCACTCTATTACGATTGCTCGACTGACGACGCTCGACTGACCCTCGAAAACGCGCTTGATGCCGCCGCACGAGGCGCGGTGATCTCGACCTACACCAAATGTGTTTCGTTTCTTAAGGACGACGAAGGCCGCATCATCGGTGCAGTCGTTCGTGACGAGCTTTCTGGCGACCTCAAAGAGGTCCGTGCCTCGGTCGTCATCAACGCGACTGGGCCTTGGACCGACCGAACCATCGCCATGAGCACACCGTCGGCAAGATCGTTGCTCCGCCCCACCAAAGGCGTTCATATCGTCGTGGCAAGAGAGAAACTACCAGTCAATAACGCGGTCGTCTGTTTCCACCCCGATGACGAGCGTGTGCTCTTTGCGATCCCGTGGGGAGACTCCACCTACGTCGGCACCACTGACACGGATTTCGACGGCGATGCTGGGCAAGTGTATGCAACACTGGCAGACGTCGAGTATCTGGTGGAAGCCGCCGAATATTATTTCCCGAATAACCCGATTCACCACGACGATATCGTCTCGACCTGGGCCGGTCTGCGACCGCTGATCAGCAAAGAAGGCGTCGCGGAGTCCGCAGTATCAAGAGAGCACGAGATCATCGTGGGCCAAGACGGTTTGATCACCATCGCGGGTGGAAAGCTCACAACCTACCGCCGGATGTCGGCCGAGGTCGTCGACGTCGCCGCGAAATGGCTGCGCATGACCGGCAAGCTTCCGGGCAAACTCAAATCGGCTGAAACAGACAGCGCGCCACTGCCTGGCGCCGTCAATTGGCCGCCGGATGACAACCATGCGCGCGTCGCGAAGGAAGTTCTAGCCGCGGCCGATGGACGGATCTCGCAGGCGAGTGCCGAGCTCTTGGCCAACACCTACGGGATGCGCAGCATCAAGGTGGCCCGGCTGGCGTACAAAGACAAAGCACTCGCCGAGCCGATCGTCGAGGGACGCCCGGAAATCATGGCGCAGGTTGAATACGGCGTGAAAGAAGAGCTGGCTTCAACCGTCACCGACATGCTGATTCAGCGCACGCAGATCTTCTACCGAGACCCAGATCAAGGTCTGAAAGCGTCGGTCAAGGTCGCCGACCATATGGCGAAGCTCTTGGGCTGGGACGACGCCACGCGCAAAGACAATATCGTGCGTTACGCCCACGACGTTGGGTTGTCACGCAAGTGGCGCGAAGAGCGCTGAGCCGCGCGGAAACAATGTGTTTTCGTTTCCAGGCTCGAATATCCGAACCAATGCGACGACGATTCCATCTCAAGGGCAACCTGAGGAGGAAAAATGGGACATCTTAAGAACGGAGTCTGGAGCACTGAGTGGTATCAACCTGATTCGGAGGGCCGGTTCCAGCGACCACCCACGGTCTTTCGAAACCATGTTTCAACTGACGGGTCGACCCCGCACGCAGTCGAAGCGGGCCGTTACCATCTCTATGTTTCGCTCGCGTGTCCCTGGGCTCATCGGATTCTGATTGCGCGTGCGCTCAAGGGCTTGAACGACATCACGGTCTCCGTGGTCGACCCTTTCATGAGCGATGATGGCTGGCATTTCGATGCAGACACGCCCGGAGCGACCCAAGACCACCTTTTTGGCGAGAAGTACCTGCGCGACGTGTATTTGCGGGCCGATTCGACCTACACCGGCCGGGTGACCGTACCCGTATTATGGGACAAGAAGCTCAACACGATCGTGAACAACGAATCTCGCGATATTCTGCGGATTTTCGACCATGATTTCGACTCGATAGCGACGAATAAAGTCGACTTGGCCCCAGCGGAGCTGATGGACGACATCGAGTCGGCGATAACAGCCATCTATGAGCCCATCAATAACGGCGTTTATCGTGCCGGGTTCTCGGGATCTCAAAGCGCCTACGAGGAAGCGGTCAATGATGTGTTCACCGCGCTCGACCACTGGGAGTCCGTGCTTTCGACCCAGCGCTACATGTGTGGGTCGGTGATGAGTGAAGCAGATATTTGCCTGTTCACCACCTTGGTCCGATTCGACCCGGTCTACGTCCTGCATTTCCGATGCAACCTCAAAATGCTTCACGAATACCCGAATCTGTGGGCGTTTACGCGTGACATGTACCAGACACCGGGCATCGCCGAGACGGTAAATTTCACCCATATCAAACGTCACTATTTCGAAAGCCACGACACGATCAATCCCAAGCGGCTGGTTCCACTCGGACCCAATCTCGACTATGACGCCCCCCATCATCGTGAGCGTCGGTTCCAAGCCTGAGAACCCACGATTTTCGGTATTTTGGGCGGAATACAGGCTTTTGGCCTGCCATATTGACTAGGTAGACGTGGACACACAACACCAATTGAAACGCCTGATGAGCACGATGCACATCTGGCGAAATCGCGTGCGCCTGGCATCTTTATGCTCGGTATTAAACAAGATTTTTGACCTCGCCCCGCCCGTGTTGATCGGTGCTGCCGTCGATATCGTGGTCAAAAAGGAAGACTCGTTCATCGCGCGACTTGGCGTTGTCGATGTGATGGACCAACTGGTCGCACTCGCGGTGGTGACGGTCGTGATTTGGGCCTTGGAATCCATCTTCGAATACGCCGCTGCGCGCCTCTGGAGGAACCTCGCCCAATCGGTCGAACACGACCTGCGCATGAGGGCATATGGCCATATTCAGAACCTTGAGATGGCGTTTTTTCATGACAAAAGCACGGGCAACTTGATGTCCATCATGAATGACGACATCAACCAACTTGAACGTTTCCTGGACGATGGAGCCAACGACCTGTTGCAGGTCTCAACCACTGCCATCGTGATTTGCGGAGCGTTTTTTGCGTTGGCCCCGGGTGTCGCGTGGATGGCAATGCTGCCGATTCCGGTGATCCTTTACGGGTCGTTTCGATTTCAGCACCTGTTGGCCCCGCGATACGCAGCGGTGCGCGAACATGTGGGTCGCCTCAACGGACTTTTAGGCAATAACCTGACCGGCATTGCCACGATCAAGAGCTACACCACGGAACATTGGGAACTTGGCCGCCTGGAGCGTGAGAGCCGTGGGTACGAAGCTGCAAACCGTGACGCGATCGCGTTGAGTTCCGCGTTTAGCCCCCTGATCCGCATGGTCGTGGTGGTCGGCTTCATTGCGACCCTCGTATATGGCGGCTCGCTCGTCCTCAATGACGCGCTTGCGGTAGGGACCTACTCGGTGCTGGTCTTCCTGACCCAACGCCTGCTCTGGCCACTCACGCGTCTTGGACGCACCTTCGACACCTACCAACGCGCGATGGCGTCGACGAAACGGATCCTGGACCTTCTGGAGACCCCGATCCAGATCCTGAGTGGTTCAAATCATGTTGAGCTGATGTCCGTAAAAGGAAAAATCGCGTTCGAAGACGTGGTTTTCGGCTATGAAAACCGCGAGCGTCTGCTGGACGAGTTTAACCTAACGATTCCCGCAGGAGCCACGGTCGGCGTCGTCGGTGCAACGGGATCAGGCAAAACGTCGTTGATCAACTTGTTGTTGCGCTTCTACGAGGTTCAAAGCGGTCGGGTGACCATCGATGATATCGACGTCACACAGTGGCATCTGGACTCGCTTCGCGATGCGATTGGCCTCGTCAGTCAGCACGTCTACCTCTTCAGTGGCTCCGTTCGTGACAACATCGCCTACGGGACCTTTGATGCGTCAGACGCCCAAATCATCGAAGCCGCCCGAGCAGCTGAGGCCCTGGAATTCATCGAGTCGTTGCCTGACGGGTTCGACACGAAAGTCGGGGAGCGCGGAGAGATGCTCTCGGGCGGGCAGCGTCAACGGCTTTCGATCGCGCGAGCCGTGCTCAAAGATCCTCCGATTCTGATTCTGGATGAAGCCACGTCGGCCGTCGACAACGAGACCGAAGCCTCCATTCAGCGCGCGCTGGCTCATATTGCGGCCTCGCGCACCACCATCGTCATCGCTCATCGCCTGTCCACCGTCAGGAACGCGGACTTCATCGTCGTCATGGATCAGGGCTCCATCATCGAACAAGGCACTCACAACGAATTGATCGCCATCGGAGGACTCTATGCCCGACTTTGGGCGGTTCAAACGGGCGAAATCGAGGGTTTGACGTGACGTAGGTTCGTGGACGCTGGACATCTATCGAGTGTTCGATAAGGTCCACTCATTGTTCATCCGATGGGAGCTTACATGCGCCGCAATAGAGAATTTTTGAAGGATTTCCCGTTCACCTCACATGAGTACGGGAGCATCGTTCAAACCAACTACCCTGGTGCCCACGACGCCGAATACCGCGCTCGTGTGGCATCACTCATCGCTCAGTCGGAAGCCGCCTGGCCGAATATCCCGCAATACGAATACACCGAAGACGAACATGCGACCTGGGCGCTTGTTTCGAAATTGCTTCTGACTCTACAGGACCGCTACAGCGCGTCGGCCTTCCTTGAAGGGCGAGACAAGCTTGATCTGCCCATCGATCATATCCCGCAACTCGACGACGTCTCGGCAAAGATGGAGGCCGAAACCGGGTTCATGTTGGGACCGGTAGGCGGCTTGCTCGAAAAGTCCGAGTTCTTGGGCATGCTCGAGAACAAAGTGATGCGCAGCACCCCCTATGTTCGCCATCCGGACTTTCCGTTCTTCACACCAGAGCCCGATATCTTACACGAACTCCGAGGCCACGCCTCGATGTTCATGTACGAGCCCTTCGTCGAACTCTCGGTTGGAATCGGCCGTGCCGCACGTGCTGCCACGGCCGCCAAAGACGAAAAGTTATTGGACCTCATCGGCCTTTTTTATTGGTACACGGTCGAGTACGGCCTGATTCGAGAGAACGGAAAACTCAAGGTCTTCGGCGCCGGCAATAACGGCGGTATCCAAGACTTGTTGCGGTCGATGGACCCGATGATCGAGAAAAAGCCGCTTACTATCGAGGCCATCCAGAACCTCACGATCGACTACGACGCTCCGCAAGAAGTCTTTTTTGTGGCCGAGAGTTTCGAGCAGATCACCGAAATGGCTCATGACTTGATGAAGATGGCCTGATCTGCCGACCGGCAGAAATCTGATTTCAGGCACGATTTCCCCCTCAAATTTCTGAGTCCCGTCACGCGAACCTAAACGCCGTCCCGCGCCAGGCCTCGCTCTGCGCGTCTTTTGGTTTTTTGGATCGCAAGTTGCACTACTTATGGAAGGAA
>JBFFMO010000211.1:0-6822 GCA_041554035.1 Allomicrovenator sp.
AGTTCAAATCTGCTCGTAGTCATTGCTACAGCTCTCGTCGCCTTCGCAGGCGGCTACCTCATCGGAAACAAGACAGCTGGCCCCGGTGCCGGAACTGAAGAAGCCGTCCAAGGCGCCGCTCAGATTCCAACCGGTGGAATTGCTGGTGATAGCGATGTGATTCCGATCGGCACAAGCCCGGTCCTCGGAAGCGCAACTGCTCCAATCACGATCGTTGAATTTTCCGATTTTCAATGCCCCTTCTGCTCACGTGGCGCAACCACGGCAGAAGAACTCGTCAAGAAGTACCCGAACGACGTCCGCGTGGTGTTCAAGCACAACCCACTTCCTTTCCACGCACAAGCGCCTGACGCATCGAAAGCTGCCATGGCGGCTGGCGAGCAAGGTAAGTTCTGGGAAATGCACGACATTCTCTTCAAGAACCAGAAGGAAATGAAAGACGCGAACATGAAGGAAATGACTTCGGGTTTTGCCAAGCAGATTGGCATCGACGTTGCGAAATTCCAGAAAGACTTCGCAGATCCTAAGTTCGACCAGGTCATCAAGGATGACATGGCACTTGGAAGCAAACTCGGCGTTCGCGGAACTCCTCACTTCTTCATCAACGGCGAGCGCCTCTCGGGTGCACAGCCAATCGACAAGTTCGAAGCCATCATCAAGGCTCAGCTTGAAGAAGCGAAGAAGATGATCGGTTCAGGCACAGCCAAGGACCAGATCTACGCCAAGATGGTTTCGCAGAACTTCAAGGCAGAAGCTGAACAAGCTCAGCAGAAGCCAGCCGCACCTGCGACCGTTGTCGAGATGGTTCCTGTTCGCGCCAACGATCCAGTCAAAGGCAACGCCAAAGACTACGTCGTGACCATTATTGAGTTCTCGGACTTCGAATGCCCATTTTGCTCACGTGTTAACCCAACCATGGACGAAGTCATGAAGAACTTTGGAGACAAGGTTCGGGTGGTCTTCAAGCAGAACCCACTTCCTTTCCACGCACAGGCTCCAGGCGCTGCAGAAGCATCACTTGCTGCTAACGAGCAAGGTAAATTCTGGGAAATGCACGGAATGTTGTTCGAAAATCAGAAGGCCTTCAAAGGCGCTGACATGAAGGAACTCACCACCGGATACGCTCAGAAAATCGGCCTCAACGTGCCTAAGTTCAAGGCATACCTTGAAAGCGGAAAGGGCAAAGCAACAATCAAGGAAGACATGGACTTGGCTGCTAAAGTCGGCGCCCGTGGAACCCCTAACTTCTTCGTGAACGGCGTTCAGCTCGTGGGTGCAAAACCTTACCCAGCATTTGAGTCGGTCATCAAAGAGCAGATCGCTCTTGCTGAAAAGATGCAGAAGGCTGGAAACCTCAAGGGCGAGGCTCTTTACGCAGCAGTTGTTGCTGAAAACAAGAAGAACGCACCAGCAGCCGCTGCCGCTCCTGCACAGGCTCCACCAGAAGAAGCTAAGGTTGACCTCAACAAGCTTAAGCAAGGCGCTTCTTACGCAAAGGGTCCCAAGAACGCACCCATCACCATCTATGAATTCTCTGACTTCCAATGCCCTTATTGCAGCCGTGGAAACGCGACTCTGATGGAAGCAATGAAAGCATACGACGGAAAAGTTCAGGTCGTCTTCAAGGCGTTCCCACTTCCTTTCCACGCAGAAGCTGAGCCTGCTCATCGTGCTGCACTTGCCGCTGGTAAGCAGGGCAAATTCTGGGAAATGCACGACAAGTTCTTTGGTGCTCAAGCACGACTCAAAGAGCCGGGCATCACCACGACCTACGCCAAGGAGCTTGGTTTGAACCTCGCTAAGTTTGAAGCTGATTTCAACAGCGACGAGCTCAAGAAGCAGGTTCAGGCAGAAGCTGAAGAAGGCAAAGCAGTTGGCGTTCGCGGAACACCAGCATTCTTCATCAACGGCACACGCCTTGTGGGTGCTCAGCCTCTCGAGAAGTTCAAAGAAGTCATCGAAGCAGAGCTTAAGGCTAAGAAGTAATTCTGGTCTTAACAAAAAAGGCGCCCATTGGGCGCCTTTTTTTTTGTCCATTTTTCCAACGTCTCGTCCAGCCGCAGGTCGCTCAGTTTTCGATGAAACCAAGGGTCTCTGCGTACCAGGACAAGATGTTTCGTGGTTTCAAGATCCAGTGGTTCTCGTCTGGGAAAATGAGCAATTTGCTGGGCACCCCGTGGAATTGCAGCGCCTCAAAGAGCGCGAGCGCTTCGCCCACGGGCACGCGGTAATCGAGGTCGCCGTGCACAACCAGAGTTGGAGTTTTCCAATGCGAGACATGGGCCACGGGTGAATAGACATCAAAGTCTTTTCGGCCGGTATAAGGGTCGATATTGAACACGTGCGCCCACCACGGTGGCATGTCGGTCACGCCATGAAACATGGCAAGGTCGAAGAGGCCCGCATGGGTTACAAGTCGATGGAATCGGCTGGTCTGTGTGCCAATCCAATTCGTCATGTATCCGCCAAAGGAGCCACCCATGGCGCTGAATTTGGCTGCATCCACATCGGCGCGCGCCTGAATTTCATCGGCAACGCAGGTCAGGTCCTCGTAACATTGGGCGCCCCAGGTGTTGCCAAAAATCCCCTCCACAAACTCTTGCCCGAACCCGGTGGAGCCTCTTGGGTTTGGCATCACCATCAGCCAGTCTTTTTCCGCGCCAACGACGCTGTTCCAGCGCCAATGCCAGTCGTCACCCCATTGGCCCACAGGACCTCCATGAATCCACATCAGGGCCGGGCGCGGAGCCTCGGAAGCTTTGGAGACCGTGAAATATTGGATGGGCTCGCCGTCGGTTGACACGACACGATGGTCTTCGACAAGGATGTCCGACGGCATCTCAAAACCGCTCATCCGGGTCAGGAGTTTGGGCTCGGAATGGATGGCGAGGTCACAAACAAAGGGCTCGGGGGGATGCGAGATTCGCGCGCGTAGGCCGTAGATCCGCCCGTTCGAGACATTCAGGCTTCGATGCGCCCCTCCAGCTTCGGGGGCCGTGATTCGCTCGACCGTGTCCGAATCGATATTCACCACAAAAACAGCCACCGACGTGTCCGCTTCGGCTGACGCCACCAATCGCGACTTCCCGGCCCACGTGACGGGGGTAAACCAAAGGTCGAATTCAGTGGCCAGGGGTGTTGTGACTTGGCCATCCACAACGTGGACACATAATTGGTTGTTGCCCTGCGTGCCCGTGACTCGGTGGTGCCGCACAAACGCAAAGCGGTTGGAATCGGGCGCCCAGCAGGCGTTTGAGACGTTGAGGGTTGCCTCATCGAAAAGCGCGGTTTGTGTTTTGGTTTTAAGGTCGTAGAGCACAAAAGAATGGTCGTGGACGCTGTCCTGGTGTTTTCGGCGTGAGGACCAAATCACGTAGCGGCCATCGGGCGAAACCGACACGCTCGTCTGTTCGATCTCGCGCCCGGCGTCGGGGGTGAGGTCGTGCCGCACGCCGTCGATAAACGCGACAACATGGGTCCGGGTTTGTGGCAGCCAATGGTCCCAATAACGAACCGGCGTCTCGTCGTAAACCAGAGCGCTCGGGCCTTTTTCTTTCCGGTCCTTCATGTGCGCGCGTTGTTCATCATGGGGGATATTCGGCAAGACGGAGCACAGGCAAACGATCGTGTCGGCGTCGGTCGCGGCCACAAAGGACGACACACCTAAGGGTTCGTCTGTGATGGCGGACGGCTCACCACCGGTGGGTTTGAACGCGTAAATCTGTGCCTGCTTTTTAGTGTCTTCGTCACCGCGCATCGACAAAAACGCGAGCCGTCCGTCCGTGAGGAACGCCGGGCTGTGATCATTGGTGTCGCCCGTCGTGAGTGGATACGACTCGTGGCTCGTAAGATCGAGCCGAATAAGGTCGCTGATGTATTTAGTTTTGTCGGTGTTCAGGCGTTGAACACCCACGGCAGCCCAGGTGCCATCCGGCGCTACAGCGAGCGAATTTAGGCGACGAAGGGCGATGAGAGCATCGGCATCAAACATGGTGGATTCGGTGTGAAGGTTGGGCAATTCAATTTCGCCGCCAAATCTACACGAAGGAATCCTCTATGAGAACTTTTCCAAGCCGCGCCCAGCGTCACGGCGTGTAGTTGCGCTCAAAAAGAAGTTTGACGATCTCTTTCATTGAAGCGGTCGGTGTCCAGAATCGATAGGTCGTATGCGAGGAAAGCCCGTTGCGGCCGTTGAGCCAATCGCGAACTTGGCCTCGAAGTTGGGACTTCATTTTCACCCCGGCAAACACCGCGTGTATATGAGGCGCCCCGCTTGATGGCCAGCCATCGGAGCCGGGTTTGCGATACCAGACTGCAAATCCGTTGAGTGCCAAGTTGTTGAGGCGCGTCTTGATTTGAGCTTCGTTCATGCCACCGATGCGAATGTCGACTGCGGCCGTGTAGTTCAAGCCATCCGCGGTGCCATCCGGGGCGTGATAACCCGCCGATGCTGCGGCATAACCCACAGTCTGGGAGATTTCGGATGCCCCCACGCCCGCGCAGCGCAGCCGATTGGACGCCTCAGGGTGAAGGCCCGATTTGAGGAGTGGTTTGTCGGCGCAAGTCTCCCATCCCGGGTTTTGTGGCGTGCGGGTTCCAACACAATAATCAGGAGTGCCGGTCGGGGCCTCGAAACAACCTTGTTCGCAGGCTTCCTTGACGATCCATGTGTCGCCGTTGCAGGCGAGGATGTCGCCGTCGTGGTCCGGCAGCAGTGGAACTCTGCACGGCATATCAAAGGCTGCGGCATGTTTTTGAGCCCCAGATCCGCACCATGAGACCTGCACAAAACAATCGCAGACGGGCAAAGAACAGACATCGCTGCCCGCTGTTTCTCCCGATTCACATTCGTTATCGCACGTCGATTCGAGGGTCCAAACACCTTCTGAGCAGCGCAGAAGCCCGGCTTCGCTCACGGGTAAGGTGCAACCGTTATCGTCGGCAAGGCTCTGTGCTGTGGCGCTGCAGTAGGTGCCGTCGGTTTCGAAACAGCCGCAAAGAGTTATGTTCCCTTGATCCGTTGCGTCATCCGTCTGAGTGGCGTCATCCGTCTGAGTGGCGTCATCCGGGCTCGTGCCGTCCGTACCCGCATCGCTGAAGTCGTCCGCCAACGTAACGATCTGGGAATCGCCGCATCCGATTGAAAACGCCGACATGAGAAGTGCAACTAGAAGTGTGCGCATGAAGCCTCCGTGTTGAGTGCATCATCCCAGACGGGCTGGAGACTAACACTTACAGCGCCTTACATCGCTTTGATCGTTCAGCTGAGTCCGAGCCGGTCCGGCAAGATTTCGTGGACGCCTTCCAGAGCTTCATCGGTGTTGCGGCCCAACGAGATGATGTCGAATTTCCCGCTGCCCGCCAGAGGTCCGACATTATAGAGGATGAAACGGCCTTCGCCTGTTTCTGGGCGGTAGAGCAGGTCTTCGATCGCTTCGCGGATGTCCAGAAAGGTCGCTCCGATAAGGTCCTCATGAATGAAGTCTTGGGCAAGGTAGGTCGGGCGTGTGTCGATATGTGTGCCCATGACGCGATCGACGAGGAACATCGGGGTGCTGGTTCCGCCCCATCGCCCGTTGCACTCGGTGAATTTGACGTCAAAACCTGCGTTCACGTCGCCCGCGACCACAAAATCGAAAGAACAACGCCCCACATAGCCCAGAGCTTGAAACGCTGTGGCCACGATCATGCTGGCCTGAATCAGTGCTTGATTGACCGCGGCCGGCAAGGTGGAAGGTCGGCTTCCGAGGAACACCTTTTCTCGCCCTTCCAAGAGCTGTTCATAGACGCCTTCGATGATGGGTGGGCCAACTGGCGGAATCCAGGTTTGCGTCGAAGGGGACAGGTCGGTCTCGATCCATTCGACGACGATCACCTCTTCGTCGCCCATCCACTCGGTTTTGTCCAAGAAGTCCCGAACAAGCGTCGTGATTTCGGGCAGGTTCAGGCGATTGACCTGATGGCTTTCGAAAACCCGATTTCCCATCGCCGAAGCACAGCGAGTGCGCTTGAGACCAACCGTTCCATGACGTTTGGCAAAGTCCTGAAGATGCTTGGCAATCGTTTCGACATGGGTAGAGGCCGCGCTCTCAACGACCAGGCTTTCTGAGGCCACCAATCGGATGATTTCAGTCAGAGCCCATTTATCGTTGGCAATCCAGAGTGCCGCGGGCGGCGGGCCGACCACACGAGTCTCCACACCAGTGTCGACAGCAAGCTTCGCCGCAAGTTCCCATGCCGGATCGATCGACATGTAGGGATGGATGGCGATGCTCGGCTGACCTTTGCCCCATTCTACGATTTGTTTGTACGCCGTTCCCTGCATACAAGCGCTGATCGAGGCCGCACGGTTTTCAAGGGGCTCAGCCATCACGCAGGTTGGCGCGCCCAGATGCAGGATTTCCCGATTATAATCCTCATAACCGTCGGGCAAGGGCGTCGAGGTCGCAAAGACGTCGCCGGTCGAAGCCCTCACACGCGCGCGGTGTTGGTACATCTCCACGCCCGGAATCACGCTCACAAACGGGATGCCGCTCACATCTTCAAGACTGAGTGTTGGAACTTTTCCCTGCCTGAAGCGTTCGTGGAATTCCGGGCTCGCGCACCGGTTTTCGAACGTGGCGTTGGAGTCAAAGACACCGCGTTCAAGGGCCCACCTGGCGGTGAGTTGGCGAATGGCGTCGGCATCGATTTGGGTCATTTTTCTAACTCAGGAGGCGGGCGAGCGGAGAGCTTTGAAACTCGTCATGCCATTTACGAGGCTCTTTATCAGAGAGCTTCGTGTAAATATCAGCGTAATCTTCGACCCCGAAATAGGGCTTG
>JBFFMO010000212.1:0-6791 GCA_041554035.1 Allomicrovenator sp.
GTGGGGTTTTCGCGCTTGCCGAAATCTGGGTGTTTTTTCCAGATAAAATCGGGGTGGCTCTTACCAATAAAGGTAGTGAGATCACCACCAACGACATAAACTTTTCGACGTAATTTCATGATTTCTCCGTTCGTTGAGCGAACTCCAGCGGACGGCTCTGAGTAGCCGAAACACGCCACAAATTCAATCACGGAGTAGGACGCCCGGCTCAGGAAAATGATTCGCCAACACGAGTCAGGTCAGTTTGCAGCCTGACCAGACCAGGTCCGCCGGCTGCAATTCGGCCGCCGACTCCGGCAGCACTTCGACCGCACGCAGTGTGGTGATCACGTCGGCCAGCATCGTGGACGACATCGTCGCAGAGGTGCACCAGCGGTTGGTTTCCAGCCAGCTTTGAACATCGACATCTTTGAGGCCGAATCGCTGCGAAATCTGCTCGACCGTGCCTCGGGTGTCGATGGTCAGCACCGCAGAGATCGCCGCAACACGCTGTAGAATCGCCTCCAAGGCGTCCGAATGTTCACGGCAAATATCCGCCCGAGCGGCCACGGAGAACCCTGGCCACGGCGTGACACACTCACCAATTCTTCGCCATTCGCCGTCGTCGACCAACGGTTTGGTGGTGAATTTCTCCCACAAGAACATGTCGACCTCGCCCGCCGCAAAAGCTTTGCGGGCGCCGTCGAGATTGCCGACTTGAACGAAGGTCAGCGACGAAAGAGGCCAGCCTCTCCGGTTGGCCTCAACGACCGCCATGATATGCGACCCGGAACCGTACCGAGAGATCGCCACCCGTGCGCCGCGCATCTCATCGAGGTCTTGCCACGGACTGCCAGCGGCGACGTGTGCACCCCAGATCAGGCCAGAGGCCGTATGACTGCCGACCAACTTGATGGGATGCCCTTGGCCGATCGCCGCCACGACGCCCTCGGTCAGCGCAACAACCACGTCCACAACGCCTGCATCAAGCGCTTCGACCATCGCTCCGGTCCCACCGTGGTAATCGGTCCACTCAAGCTCCAGATCTGGCAGGTCGTTGGCTTCCACCAGTCGATACCAGGGAAGGTTCACGTTCTCTGACACACCACCGAGCCGCAACCTCATTGGCCGCCGCCCGCGTCGACATCGCCCTTGGGTTCTATGCCTTCCTCACCCGGAACAGGCCTGGGTGCGTCAAACACATAACGAATCGCGACATCGGTCGAAACGCTCACTCGCACGGTGTAGTGACCACGCTTGAACACTTCACCATCGGTCTGATGCACCGGGGGCTTCTCGATGACCCGGGCAACGTCGACTTTGACGCCCGTAAGGTCACTCACGATCGCCGCCAGGGCCTCCTGAACCAGGGGCAGGGCAAGTTTTCGTGCGGCAAGAAGATCCTCGGGATTTTCAGGGCGCAGCTTGCGATCCAATTCGAGTTCAATCGTGGTCAAACCGCCGTTTTGCTCGGTGCTCCAGCGGTTATCTGCCTCACGACGAGGGCGAACTTCTTTGTCGATCCGCGCCTGAACTTCGTCCGAAAACACCTCAAGTCGCAGATTCCGACCCTTCGTTTCGGCCTCGGTTCTGACATTGGGTAAAGTCCGAAACTTCAGAATTTCGTCGTAGAGAGCCGCAGCCTCAGCCTTTTGGTTGGCTTCCAGCGCACGTTCGGCGCGTGACAAGAGGAACTCCACCATCAGCGTGTTCAGACGATTTGACCGTTCTGAGTGCGCCAGACCTCGACGAAGCACTGCTTCGTAACGTTCCGGGTCATCGCGAGGATCGAGTTTCTCGACCCACTCAACATAGAGGTCATTATATTGCTGCTCCATGCGATTGCGCAGCGCCTTATCACTGGGCAGAGCCTGAGCCTCCCCATCGAAACCATGGGACTTCCATAAGGCGTTCAAGGCCTGTTCCGACGCCTGGTAATTTCCGCGTAGTCGGTGGACCTCAGCCATAAGCCGAGCAGCCTCACCATTGTTTGGGTCCTTCTTCAGCACCTTTTGGAGGTTCTGTTCCGCGACCTCCGGCTGCCCACTGAGAACCGCCGCAGTGCCAACCCGCATCGGGTCGTCGTCGCAAGCAATCAGCGCAAGCATCGCGATGCCAATCATCTTCATGATCGTCTGTCGCTGCAATTTCATCTTCGGCTCCCATCAAGTCAGCCCCACGATAGGCGCGAACCAGAAATTCGCCAGAAAACTTCAGGCCGGTGTTCGCTCCAAACGCCAGAACGCTGCCGCAAAACCGACGTTTATGGGCACCAATAATGCGATGGGGAGTCGCATCGATTGAACCACAAATAGTGCTGTGATCATGCCGACTAACGAAGCCACGGTCATGATTTTCCAACACATCCCGGTCCACTTTTCAGCGCGAGGTGAGCCCCAGAGAATGCCAAAAGACAGGGGCAAAACAAGGAAGGTCACGGGGCTGGACAGAAGGATATTCGGATTATGGTGGGTGATCAGGTGATCGGTTAAGTTGTAGAGAAGAACAACAAGGCCCGGGATACCAATGATGATGCCGGTCACCAGGTTCAAGAGTCCGAACAGGACGCGGGTTCGGCGCTCAGGCTTGTGTTCGGCTCGAACTCGAGCCAGATGACGTGCCAGCCAGAACGCAAATCCGCCCCATGTCCCGCCGAGCAAAAGAAGCCAGGGCACCCGCGTAAACGGCCATTCCGGGACGGGTTCACGATTAGGCGAGGCATAGATGACCTTCGTTTCGGCCACCAATGGCACAATCTCTCCCGCCTCATTCACGTACTGCATCTTCCCCACCCGCAGGGCGAGTTCGGAAGGAAGGAACATCTCGTCCCACTCGTGAATCGGCTGGTCGATACGGTCGTTCATCCAGAACGTGAGCAGGATATCGATGAATCCCATGCGCTGGGTATGGCGATGAACGTGGTCGCGCAGCGTCATGCGCGCCGGCACCGAGGTCACTTTTTTGAACTGTCCGTCGGTCGCACGATCGATCACGTCTCGAATCCGAGTCGCGCAATTATCGAAGTAGTGGTCGTAGAGGTATTCCCGGTTTTCGGGCTCCACATTCCAAGCCAAAAACTTGGCGACTTCAACCTTTTTGGCCGGCGATAAATTGAAAACCTGGGAAGTGATGTCGCGGTCCAACGACTCGTACATCGCCACGGTCCTTGGATAACTCGCCTGGCCGACCCAAAACTCGAGCCGTCCCATCAGGAATTTCGGCAGCATATCCGGGCCGAACGAAAACATGCCGTAGTTGTAGACACGCTCCACGCGCAGCCGGCGGTCGCGCACCATCAGGGCGGTATGGCCAAACCAAGACGGGATATCGTCCCCAACACTGAAGGTGAGGAGTTCGATGTCCAAATCTTCGCCTCGGCTGACGCCTGTGGCCCACGGAGGTTCCGAGGCCATGCCCACCGAACTCGACACGATGACAACCAGAAGCGTCATCACGGCAATTGCGTATCTAATCAAACGTATATCCCACATTGAGATGAACCTGCCCAAAACGCTCTCCCGGACGGCGGTTAAGTACCACGCCGTAATCAAGCACGATTGGTATTTGGTCAAGGATCAGCGCTCTAAATCCAAGGCCAGCCGAAGTACGGACTTCGGAGAATACGCCAGAACCAAACGCGTCCTCATAACAATTTCTTTCGGTCGAATTTTCTGGAAAACAATCCGAGAGCAAACCCGCATCAAAAAATGTGGCCCCGTACACCGAGAACCGCCGGATCAAGGGGTATCGAAGCTCCGCATTATAGTTCAGAAAAAATTCTCCGCCGGTGGGAGCCTGTGACGAACTCACCGGGCCAAGCGTGTCGTCCTCGAAACCGCGAACGCTGCGAATCCCGCCCAAAAAGAACCGGTCCTCAAGCGGAATCAGGACGTCTCTTGTCGCCAATGGAATGGCCTGCCCCGCCCGGATTCCCTGCCCGAACACGAGCTCACCTCGCCATAGCGGCACAAAATGAGAGGCGCCAATCTGCAAACGAAAGAAAGCATCCGCGACAAACCCGCCGCCGCTTCCAAGCGCGTCACCACTGACGAAAGATGGCTCAAGCCGCAGCAGATACCCCGACTTTGGATTCAATGGACTGTCACGGCGATCGAGCGTGAAAATGGGCTCCACTTTTGCCACCGTACGGCGCGGCGAGAACACGCGCTCGCCGTTGACGATTTGGCCGTCGGCGCCAAAAGTTGCGATTTGCTTGAACTCAAGACCCAGCTTGAAAAAGAGCCGACTCATCAGCTCCGACAAATCCTTTCGAAACTCCGAGCGCAAGCCCCACTCTTCCCGCAACACCTGTGAATTGATCACGCCCAGGAGGTCCAATAAATAGAAGGGACCGACGGAAAAATAGAGTTTGTTGATATTCAGCTGCTCTTTGAGGAAACGCGGATGGGAGTAAAGGATCTCGCCACCAAAAACGTAGTCCAACGTGTCGATCGAAGTCGCTGCAAGGGGATCTGAGGTGCTCACACCGGTGGTCTCCGCCAATTGCAGGGTATCAAAAGCGCCGATCACGCGTGGCTGGATGCCCTGAGCAAGGCCAAATAAATTGCGATTCGTGTACTGAACTTCGCTCGTCAGCAGGAGTTGTCGCGTGTCCACAAAGGGTTCCCGAAGCTCAAGGCCCGCTTTGAAATCCACGTACGACGTGCTGGCCTCCTCGACGTTGATGAGCAACGCCGCGCGGGCTGTGTCGGCCTGCTGTGCGCGTTCATCAAGGCCGATGGTTTCGACGCTCACTGAGTCGAAGACGTTGAGCTGACGCAGATTTCCTTGTCCCTGAATCAGGCGCTGAGTATCGAGCAGATCGCCGCGTTCAAGCTCGATTTCGCGGTTGATGACGGAGCTTCGCGTCTCGAAATTGCCCTTGAGCAATCGCGCCCCAACATAGACTCGCGGCCCTTCAACCAGTGCGTGTCTTATGCGCATTTCAGTGGTCGTAACCCCACCGCCATAAACACATTCGGGACTCTTGGTGACGCGCGCACAGGTGTATCTCGTCTTCTTTTCGTCCGACCACTTGCAACGCCCCTCAAGTTCCTCGTCCAGGCGAGCGACACACCCACGGGGCATACGCGGCGCCTCACAAACGACTTCCTCCCCCGAAGGCAAGAAGCACTGCGACTTGACCTGCGCCAGTGGATAACCCAGCCGAGAGTAGCGTTGGACCATCCGTGTTTGGTCCGACTTCACAAAAATGGGAACAAAAGGTTGGCCGGCCACCGCTTGAAGTTGACTCAGCAGCTCTCCGTCAGTGGTCTTACGGTTTCCGTCGACATCGACCCGAGAAATCAAAGTCGGGGCCCCTTCCTCAATCCACACGCTGACTTTGAGGGCGTCGCCCTCCACTGCGATCTCGAATTTCGGGATCTGGGCGCGGTGATAGCCTCGTTCTCGATAGAGGCTCTCGATTCGTCCGAAATCTCCCAGCAGCTCGTCGGTCTGCAGGTAACCCCCCACGTCAAAGAGGGCAAAAACCCGCGTGCTCATCACATCTTTGAGTTCGTCGGTCGAGATCTGCAGGTTTCCGTAGAATCGCAGGTCCCGAATCTCGAGTTGGGGTCCTTCGACGATGACAAATTCCAAAGTCCGGTCAAGGTCATCACGTTTTGTCTCGGTACCGGTCACGGTGGCAAAAGGGTGTCCACGCGTTTCGTAAAGCTTCTCGATGGCGCGTTCGGCCCGTCGAATCTCCTCGGCATCGACATAACCTGACTCATAGAACGGTAGGTTCTCGGTCAAATCCGCTGCTGTAAAGCGCTTGTTTCCCACAAAATCGAGCTGCCAACGCGGCCCTTCAACGACATCGACCAGCAACGTCACGCACGACGAGTGTTTATCGAATTGCGCGCCTTTATCGACGATACGTGCCTGAAAGAAGCCGCGTCGCCGATACGCATCCACCAGCGCCAGCTGACCTTCTTTGAAGCCCCGGGTCGTGAACGTCGAATTGACCAATTGCAGGCGTCTGGAAAAAAACGAACCGTCGCTGAGCAGCAATTCTCGGGCTTCCGCGTAGGTCATCGCCTTGACGCCCCTCACACCGACATCACAAACCCTTCGCGCCGAGCCTCGGGCAATTTCGAGGTAGAGGTCGACCAGATGCGTGGCGCCCTCCACACGTTTAACGTTCAGATTGATTCGCGTGCCAAAATAACCCTCTTTTTCATAAAGGGTTCGCAGGCTTTCAATCTGGGTGAGGGCATTCTGTCGATCGGCTCGATAGGCCTGACCTTGGCGATAAATCAGCAGCTTTCGTAACTCCGACTCAAAAGGAGGCGTCTCGGCACCCGAGAATTCCACATTTCTAATCAGCGTGGCGCCACGAGCCTTGATATCGATGAAAACCGACTCTCCGACGAGCTCCTTTGTGACGGATAACTTGTCAAAAAAGCCCGTCTTCGCCAGTCGCGTTTCAGCCACATCCAGAAAGGGCAGAGCAAAAGCCTGACCGACATAGAGCCCCGAAATATCCACGAATTCCGCCGTATTGGCCGGGTTGTCGCAAATTTCGAGATCACAACTAAACGAAATTCGACCGATGGGTTTGCCGGCGAGCTCAGCGTCGACCTCCGCGCGCTGGTCCTTTGTGGACGTCGAGTCAGCATCTGCTTCCAGGCGTGTCTCTTCGGCTGGAGTCTTGGCCACAGTGTCTGGGCGTGACTCGTCCACTGCCGGCGACTTGGCCGCTGCGGCTGGGCGTGACTCGTCCCCTGGGGCCGGCGTCTGTGCTGCGGCATCGGGCATCACAAAGAACGACATGAGCCAAAACATGGCCAAATATGTCAGGAGGCGAA
>JBFFMO010000213.1:0-6752 GCA_041554035.1 Allomicrovenator sp.
ACCGGTCCGCAGGCCCTATGGCCTGCATTGTGATTGGTCCGCAGGCCCTATGGCCTGCATTGTGACTGGTCCGCAGGCCCTATGGCCTGCATTGTGATTGGTCCGCAGGCGCTATGGCCTGCATGTGATTGGTCCGCCGGGCTCCAGCCCGGCATTGCGATTGGCCATTACGATTGGTCCGCCGGGCTCCAGCCCGGCAGTACGCTTCCGCGACCGGTAAGCTGGACTTCCATCCGGCATTGCCACTCCCTCCCAACATTGCCATTCTGCACTTGGCACGTCAGGCTCCAGCCCGGCATTGGGCTTGGTGCGCCGGTTGACCAGAAATGGAAACGGGCAGGGCCCCAAATCATCCGGCCCGAAACCGATGGTATAGGCTGACATACGATTCAGGAGCCCCAATGGCCTTCGATCAAGAGCTTGTTGATAGAATCCGAGAAAACCTGACCTGGCACGGGGACGACCTGAGCGAGCGCAAGATGTTTGGCGCACTTTGTTTCATGGTCCGCGGCTCGATCGTCTGCGGCGTTATGGGATCCGAGATGATCTTGAGGGTTGGGCCTGAGCAGCAGGTGTGGGCTCTTGAGCAAGAGCACACAAGGGTGTTCGATTTCACAGGAAAGCCGTCCAAAGGGTTTATCTACGTGGAGGCCGCCGCCATCGAGACGGAAGAGGCACTGACCGCGTGGATCGAACATGCTCGCCCAAAATAGCCCATGCGCTGGATGATGCTAAAATGAACTGCGGGTCGCCCTGAAGCGGCCGGTGTTGCGATACAATCCCGCCCCAAACCGCTCACCGCTTGCAGCTCACTGCCTAGCTAGGAAGCCGCTGAGCGCGCTCCAGTAGGTGTCGTAAGCTTCGACCTGCGGCATGTGGCCGATGCCCTCCAATTCAACCAACTCGGCGCCAGGGATGGCGTCACGCGTTTTCAGCCCCAATTGGTCATAACGCCCAAGCGTCTCACGGACCTCAGGCGTGACCCGATCTCGCCCGATGGCCGTCCGGTCACGTGTTCCGATAATGAGGAAGGTTGGCACCGTGATTTTCGGAAAATCCTGAACGACCGGCTGGGTGAACACCATCTCGGAGGTCATGGCTCCCACCTTCGCCAGGGTCTCGCGGTCAGGCGAGGTCGTCCAACCCACCTGCAATTCAGCGACAGCGTCGTATTCAGGTTTCCATTTGCCGTCAAAATACACGTTTTTCATGTAGTTTTTGACGTCGTCCCCGGTCTTCTTCATTTCGCCCGCAATCAACTGGTCGAGCGTGGCTGCGGGGACGACCTTCTGCCAGTCTTCCAAACCAATCGGATTGACCAAGGTCAATGATTGAGTCTGATTGGCGTGGTCGATGGCAAACCGAGCCGCGACCATGCCGCCCATCGAATGCCCGACGACATGCGCCTTTTCAACTCCCAATTTGGCCAGCAATTCCGAGGTCTGTGTCGCCATTTCACTTAGCGTGTATTTGTACGCCAACGGCTTAGAGGATTTTCCAAAACCAATTTGGTCCGGCATCACGACGCGATATCCCAGTTCGAGCAGGGGGCGCGCGGTGGACTCCCAATACGCACCTGAAAAATTCTTTCCGTGCAGCAGAAGGACACTTTGCCCATTGGGTTGTTCGGAGGCGACGTCCATATACGCCATTTCGACCGAAATCCCCTGAGTCTCGAAGGTCATCAATTGAACGGGAAACGGGTACTCGAAGCCGCTTAACCTGGCGTCAAATCGTGACCCGGATTCCTGGGTGGCGAGTTCCATGGAAATCGGACTGGTGTCCTTTTGTGGCCCATTGGCGCACCCCAAGGCACTGGAAGTAAGAATGATTAGAGCAGCAGATAATACGCGCATGAACGAGCCGAATATGGAAGTAGTCAGGCCAGAAAAAAGGCCGGGATTCTTGGAAGATGCTGGCATCGCGTCTTCCGTTTCATTCTGCACTGGGATTGGCAGTCTATCCCGTCGGGATATCGGCAATACTGCTAAAGCTGCGCGGGGGCATTAACCGCTACTCTTAGCCTCTACCGCTCGGCTTCAAAGCGCACAGACATGCCAAATGACAGCCCCTGCACGGCTGAGATATTTCTGCCGTGAATGATGCGGTTATATTCGACCGTGGCTTCCACCTGATCGGTAATGCGGATGATCACTCCACCGTTCACCACGTAGGCGTCGTGGTCCAAGCGCACTTCCCGAAGCACCAAATTCGTGGTTCCGCCGTATTCACTGGCTGGCAATGAAGGATCTTGTGCCGCAACGCTGACACCAATGACTTCACCTTGCTGGAGGGCGATATCCACCGAAGTTCCCAGAACAAGCAGGATGCGATCGGTCACAAATTGGCCGAGCTTGAACGCGCCCAACACTCGGTCGCCTGCACCACCCAAGCGCACATCACCACCTAAATCCAGGCGAAAAAAGGTATGGGTCGGAAGGGCCCAGCCCAGTAAAATCGCGCCGCCGATATCGAGTTGGCCATCGCCCAGCGTCACGTCGTCACTGACGTTCTCAGGCTTCACGTACGACCCCACATTTTCTAGGAAATCCTCCGCACTGCGCGGGTCTCTCCCGAACGTACCAGCCGGCGCCTTGTAGCCTGTGGGTGTCTTCAGCCGCAGTTCCAGCGCACCGGCGAGGCTGCTGCGAAAGAGCTGCCACCGGCCGGACACCCGGATATCACCGACGCCCATCGTTGTTTCATCCAGCGCGATGATATTTTCCTGGTAATAATCAAATGCGTTGTCGCCTTCGGTCGGTAACAGAATCACCGGGTCGGCGTTATAGCTGACCATCTTCAGGGGAATGTCGATTTCGAATTCGAAGCCGTCAAAGGCCCCGACCCGGGCGCCAATCTCGAACGTCGTTCCCCGAAATTTGCCGTTGAGCGGAAACGCCTGTGAACCCCCGGATTCCAGGTACTCCTCGGATGCGGCCTGATAATCGAAGCGCCCCGATAGCGCCAGGTCGCCCGTTTTCAGCACCCAAGGCGAGGCGTGGGCGACCGACCCGGACAGGATCGTAAGTGAGAAGAGCGCAGCGGCAAGACGTTGTTTTGGCATTTTTCCTCCAGATTATTGATGCGTGGACGGGGAGGAAGGTGCAAAGGGACGCATTTTTTGCGGCGCGGGCATGACGGGCCGCCAGTTCTAAAAAATGACGTTATTCATTTCAGATGCCTGGCCAAATTTCGGGGCTTTCTGCCGGGCGCTTTCGGTGGCGATTGGAACGATGGCAGCACCGAACAGCGAAAAAACGCAGACCGCAATGATTTGCCGAGGGCGTGTCGTCATGCGTTTTGAGAGGACAACATGCATTCCCAAGAAAAGCACAAGAATCACCGCATAATTACGGTGGAAAGTTTCCTCAATGATTCCGGGGTGGAAATTGCATTTGCATTGCACGAACTCAATCTGCGTCACCGCTAGAAAGAAGAGCACCCCGTAAATCCCTAAGAGGGCGGCGTTCGGGCGCCATGGTCGGGACTGAAGCCATGCTAAGTATCGTTCATTTCGGCCAATGGGATGCATCCGGACTCCTGTTCGAGAGGCTCAGTCTCTACCCATCACGTGAAAGTGGTTTGAATGCTCTGTGAATCCTAGGAGCCTTTTCGGACGAATGCCAACTGAACCTGCCGAAAACACGTAGCTTTCCCGACGTCGGTCAGGTTGACCTTTGGGGCCGTCGTCATGGCAGCCTCCAAGAGGCTGGTTGTCGCTGGTGTCGATGATATCTGGTGTGGGTGCGTCAAAATTCTGACGATTTCATTAGGTGGACGAAAACGGTGCTTAGTTTCGCCCTCGGACTCTGCCATCACGGCGGGGTCACGTTCACCCCTCAACCGTGGACGTCCGAAACAGTGACTTGCATATAGACAAGTCGAGGAGCCCGTATGAACCGCGATCAAGTGGAAGGTAGATGGGAGCAGATTAAGGGCCGCGCTAAAAAGGCATGGGCCGAGCTCACCGACGATGACCTCAAAAAGGCAGAAGGATCCGAAGAAAAACTCTATGGAATTATCCAAGAGAAATTCGGCGACACCAAAGAAGCGATTCAGAAAAAGATCGACGCCATTCACCTCTAGAAATCTAAACGGTTTTCTAAATTTAATTCGGACGATTTAAAATAGTCCGTCACGTTTTGGCGGCCGATATAAAGGAGGTCCCCATGTTGTGGACCGTTGCAGCAGTACTGGTGATTCTGTGGGTCTTGGGACTTGTCTCATCCTACACATTGGGGGGATTCATCCATATCCTTCTGGTGGTCGCAGTCATCGTCGTGCTCATTCGAGTGATTCAAGGGCGTAAAATCCTCTGAAACGACAAACGGCCGCAATGCGGCCGTTTTCAATCCGACAATTCATGGGGTTTCAGTCACATCTTTGATGAGGCTGGGCAGCGAGCCGTCGTAGAGCGTCCGGCTTTTGCACGCCTGGCTGCTGAGTGGGCGCACGCCTCGAAAAGAAATCGATGCGTAACCTGTCTTGTCTCCATCCATAAAAACGCCCGCAATCAGCCCCTGATAATGCACACCATCTGACTCGTAATTGATTCTGGTGTTAATGGCGTCAGATCCCCAGATGCCGTCGTCGGTGGATATGCTTACGCCGCTCAAAAACGACCCCTCCGGCATTTCGCTGAATGGAGTCGCTAAGGATATCACGAGCGGCCTGCCGTCGATAATGACGGACACAACGCCCGTGCCACCCCCACCGATGGTCCAGGCGTTGGTCATGTCGAAATCGTGCCGGGCGTTCAGGATGCTGCCGTTGACGGAAATCCAGCAGCCACAATCGCCAACGTTGACGACGATTTCTTCAGAAATGCTGGGCTGAGTGGCATAACTCGCGGTCGCGGTGAGTGTGTAGTTGCCGGGGGTAGCGGGCGCGGTGAACACACCGTTTTGGACCAACGTGGCTGGCGCCCATTCGATGGTTGCCTTCTCACCTGCTTTGGAACTCGCGATCGCGAAGAGCTCCTTCTTTTCGCCCGGAGAAATGCACGTGCCGTCAGGACCAGCGATGAGCTCATCGAGCACCAGGAGTGTGCGGTCGTAGCGTGGTTCGGGCGAATTCCCAGGAGCACGCAGCCCGCCGATTGAAAGGGACGTAGCCTTTATCGCTACCGGGTATTTTGTCGTGTCGGCGGGCGTGACATAGCCCATAAAGCCGTTTTCTAAGTCGGTGGAGTCGATGATGGCTTCGGGGGGCAGTCGCGTGCTTTCTATCCACTCCAAGTTACGGTCAAGGGCCCAGTCAATCCGGTAGTCGAAGACCAGGTTCTGATTCGGCTCGACGGGAATGGCAGGAGGCCCAATTTCAATCGAAATGGGATGGACCGTCCCGATAATATCAATCTCCGGTGTCGAGTACGGAAACTTGTCGAGCTTGGGTACAAAAACAACGCGTTCAGAACCAACTTTGAGCGGTTTTAGGCAGAGCGTGTCACACGGTTGCTGGACAAACACATCGCCGGTGGGAATCACAGTCACCCACTCGTCGCCGGTGATATTGATGTTTTTCCATTCCCAACCGCCGAAGTCCGTTTCACCCGTAGCTTTCTTGATTTCAGTCAGGGCGATGATGTCCCGGACGGCATTAAACATGTTTTCGAAACGGTTAAAATTCGTAATGATTTCTGAGGCGCCTTTTAGGGCCGAGGACAAACTAAAAGCGTTCAATCCCAATCCAACGGCTAGACTGGCCAGATTCACCGATGGACCCGATTTCGCATCCACCAAGATCTCTTCTGCGCGCCAGCCCTCGGAGTCTTCCTCCAAGTCTAGGTTCGGATTTAGTTTTGGGGTGGTTAGCGTTTCCGGATGTGTTGCGCAAATCAGCGCGGCGTTGCCAAACATCAGTGAGGTCGATAGTGCAAACGACGCTGCTGCCACCCCTAGAACTGGATGCTTGCTCGTTGTAGCCCCCAGAATTGCCGCGTTGGCTATCACGGCAGCATCTGACCTTGCAACTGTGCAAAAATGGGATGAATCGATCATTTGTCGTGAGAGTTCTGCTGGGCTAGGGATGCGCTCCCATGTGGTCGCATAAAGTGCGTTTGGCGGATTCGTGGCTAAATACGGTAGCTGCTGAATCATTGCCGCGACACCTGAAACGGCGAGCATTCCGCCAAGGTTTCCGCGGTCTTCTTCGGATTTTTCCAACTCTTTCTCTTCACTTCCTTTAAGGGACTTAAGGCGAACCTCATCGTAAACTTGCTGGTTCAGCTTTTCATAGTGCTCTGCCAATTCGGCCGTGAGACGCTTTTTTTGTTGTCTCAGTTGCAGTTTTGCTTGCCTGACCGTTAGCTGCACGCGGATATTACCCTTTTTGCCGCTAACAACGCCGAATCCACCTGCTGCATTGGCGATACCAAAAGCAATGAGGGCAATTCCGCCAGAAGCGAAGACAAAGGTGACAAAGGCCGCCAATTCAACAACGATCGCCGCGGTGACCTGAGCAAGATGCGTGTTGATGCCTTCGAGCAGGTGTTCTGGCGAGTATGTCTTACCAAAGGTCTTCGATTGAAAATCCCCCAAAAGGGTTCGCCACTCAACTTTCATCAAGCGAGTTGCCTTTTTCTCAATCTTTCGTTGGGTAAGCCTTAAATTGTCGTCGGGAAAGAACTTTTGAAACTCTGTTTGTATGGATTGCTTCTGTTTGTTGGTCGCATCGGAACTCCGCTTGGCCCAAAGGGCTCGAACTCCATCCTGAAGCGTCCCTGTTAACGCTCTCTGAAAAACGGGGAAACT
>JBFFMO010000214.1:0-6748 GCA_041554035.1 Allomicrovenator sp.
AGAAGTTGTCCGACTTGTCGCCGGCACCAAGGAAGCTGGGCGTTTCCTCCGCAACCGGTGCCTCCGTTTCAGAGCTTCCGCATGCAGGAAATACCAGAAGACCGAGAGCCAACATCAAACACTTATTCATCCAAATCTCCTATCGGTGAGTCGCGCGGATAATATAGCACGTTTCGGGCCAGTCTGGAATGGTTCCTCGAGGGCCCTTACGCCGCACTTCTGCGTGGTGCTTCGCTGCGAGTGGCAAGTTGAGCAGCCACTCAAGGTGGTCAGGCTGGGGACCACTTGGGGCATGGCTGCTGACCGCCAACTGCGCACCGCCTACCAATCTCGCTGGAGTGTGGAGCCGGACCTTGATAAGCTGCCTGCACGGAGGATTATCATGAATAAGTATTTGATTTTGCTGGCGGTGGCTCTGGTCGGTTGCTCCGACGATTCACCAACGGTCAATGGTTCCAATAATACGTTGAACAACACAACGAATAACGCGACGAATAACGCGACGAATAACGCGACGAATAACGCGACCAATAACGCAACGAACAACGCGACCAATAACGCGACGAACAACGCGACGAACAACGCGACCAATAATAACACCATCGCTGATATGGGCACCGATATGCCCATTCCTGTTTCTCCATGTCCGGAGACCGCTCCGACCAACGACGAGACCTGTGACCGCGTCGATCTGGTCTGCGAATACGGTGATGATCCACGAGACAGCTGCCGTACATACGCCACATGCGATGGCAGCGGATGGCAAGTCATTCTTCCTCGCTGCACGCCCATCCCGGACGCGACATGCCCGGCAACGCGAGCTGATGCAGAAGGCGAGTTGTGTGACGCGCAGGATGCGTGGTGTACGTACGATGATGGTTTGAATTGCGAGTGCACCAATTGTGTGGATGGACCCGTTATTGGCTGTGCAGGTGACCCTATCTGGCGATGCGCGGCCCCAAATCTCGATTTGACCTGCCCTGCTGCCAAACCAGCGCTCGGCGAAGTCTGTTTGGACGATGGCCAAATCTGTAATTACAAATGTGGTCCGGGCAACGGGCGCACATGTGTCGATGGCGTCTGGCAATCCAGTGATGGTGGCCCCTGCCCTATTTCAACTCGCGACGCAAAAACTGACATTGCGTATTTGACGCCAAAACAAGTCCGGTCGTTAGCCGGTCAGGTTCAGGATCTGAAGATCGCCTCATGGCGTTATACCGACGTCGCGTTGCAACCGACCAAGACCCGGTTTGGTATCATCATCGAGGACGCACCTGGCTCTCCTGCCGTAGACACTCGTTCCAAGATGGTCGACCTCTACGGCCTCTCGTCGCTTCTGCTCGCCGATGCTCAGGCCAAAGACCTCGAAATCCAGGACCTCAAAAAACGACTTGAGGCCTTGGAGCGTCGATTGAATAAGGACAAAAAATGAAGAAACTTCTTTTTTTGGTCGCGTTTGGCCTTTCGGGATGTGTGTTCGTCGATTCGGAAGTCTTGCCAGCTGACGAAAATCCCAATCCGAATAATTCTACGAATAATTTTGTGAATAACGTTGTAAACAACGTGCTCAATAATTTGGCGAATAATACGACAAATAATTCCACGAATAATGTCGTGTGTGTGCCCGAGACCGATGCAAAGCTTTGCGAAAAGGCGGGCAAGGATTGCGGCACGATCACGCTAACCGACCGATGTGATTTGAGTCGCGACGTGCAATGTGGCGTCTGTAGTGGCTCCGATGAATGTGGCAGCGCCCTTCCGAATATTTGTGGATGCCCTTGCACCATTGACGGTGAGTGTGTTGCGGCCGGGCCGAATCCTATCAATCCATGTCAGGTATGCGATCCCGAAATGGATGCTCTCGCTTGGAGCATTTTGCCGGCCGGGGAAGCCTGCGATGACGGGAAACTTTGTACCGAAAATTCAGTGTGCACCGCAGAGGGCGTATGTCAGGGCACCGCCAGGTCGTGCACCGAGGGTGGCGAATGCCAAAACGGAACGTGTAACGTGCAAACAGGTGCCTGCGACTACGCGCCCAAACCCGATAACGATCCGTGCACAAACGATAATTTGGCGTGTACCAACGACGTTTGCATTGGAGGCAAGTGCAATACGGTTAAGTCCAACGCATGCCTGATCGAAGGCATATGTTACGCCGCCGGAAAACTCGAAAATCTGACAAGTTGCGCGATGGCGTGCAATCCAGGGGTTGATCAGATGGCGTGGTCGCCTGCGCCCGTCAACACTCCGTGTGATTCAGATCCGGGCGGATGTGGCTACGGGAGGTGCATAAGCAATGGCGCATGTGTGACTGACCAGGGGGCTTTCAACAACCCCAAGGATGGCACTTCATGCTCCTCGAATAATTGCGACGGTTATTGCGAAGCCGGGGCGTGTACGATGATGTCGACGGGTTTTGACACTTGCATGGAAAACAACGCCTGTTATGGGCAGTCGGAGCTTCGGCCTTCCAACGAGTGCGAGTGGTGCAGCTCACCGCCAATGAGTCCAGGGTATCTGATGTGGACGCCTGTCCTGTCCGGCACGCCGTGCGGAGTCAACAGTGAATGTGACGGCCAAGGGCTCTGCATTCCCTAAAAGTAATTTACGAAAAAGGATCGCCTGAACCAGTCACATCGTCGCCACTGTAGCGCGTTCTGTAGATCGCCCATAGACCGAACGAATGACAGGGAGTATGCCCTCATAATCTCGTTGTGGGTGTTTGCATGTTCCAGATCCGCCGTATTCATGATGACCTCCTTCCCTCAAACCGTCACTCGATCGAGCAAGTTCAGCTCTTGATGCGTGACCGGTTCCCTGACGTCCTTCAGGCCGATATCGACGGGCTTCCTGGAAAACTCCGGGATCCACACAAGTCCAAATTGCGCAGCCTGCTTTGGGTTGCCGAGGGCAATCACGGTGAGCTCAGGGGATTTGCGTACGCCAAACATGCCACGGACGTTGGGCTTTTCTGGCTCGATTTTATCTCGGCCGTCAGAGACGGTCGCGGCGGTATCGGTGCCGCGCTTTATCAGCGCGTGCGTGAGTCAGCACGGCAGCTCGACGTGCCGGGCATTTTCATGGAATGCCTGCCCGACGAAAAAGACCAATGCAGCTCGGAGGCGGCGTACAAAGAAAATGTCGCACGGATGCGTTTTTACGAACGCTTTGGCGCGCGCCCAATCATCGGCACACAATGGCAGTTGCCGTTGCCGAACGCCGATGAGGGCGACATGCCGCCCATGCTGGTCTTTGACGATTTGGGCCAAAAAACCGTCCTTCATCCCAAAGAGACTCAACTGATTGCGGACGCCATTTTGGCGCGCAAATATCCAAAAATATGCCCACCGGAGTACCGCAAGGCGGTCGTCTCGTCGTTTACCGAGGACCCGATTCGAATTCGTGAACCTCGTTATGAAGTCGACGAAAAAATCGCCAACGACATCCTGAAAATCCCCCAAGATGAACGCATCGTTTTGTTCACGCATGGCTCGCATAATATCCACCATGTGCGCGAGCGCGGCTACGTTGAGTCTCCTGCGCGCATCACGGCCATCAAGCGAGAGCTCGACAAGACAGACCTTTTTTTAGACGGAAAAGTCACACGCGCTCCCGAGGCCGCGATTCTTGCGGTGCACGACGCCGAAATGGTCCGTTTCATGAAAAAATTGAGCGAGTCGTTGGACGACAAAAAGGCGGTCTATCCTTATGTCTTCCCGATTCGTAATGCAGCCCGCAAACCCAAGGATCTGGAGACTCGGGTCGGGTATTATTGCATCGACACCTTCACTCCGATGAGTAAAAACGCGTGGCATGCCGCCCGTGTGGCCGCCGACTGCGCGTATTCGGCAGCTCGATCCGTGGTCGAAGGTGCGCCAATGGCCTACGCCTTGGTTCGTCCTCCTGGCCATCACGCCGAATACCGCACCTACGGCGGTTTTTGTTATCTGTGCAACGCTGGCATTGCGGCAAACGAGCTCGCCAAACTTGGCCCCGTGGTCTTGCTCGACATCGACTACCACCATGGAAATGGCCAGCAAGACATCTTTTACAAACGTTCGGATGTTCTGACCTTGTCGATTCACGGGGACCCAAGTTTTGCGTACCCCTATTTTTGTGGTTTTGCGGAAGAGACCGGCGAAGGTGACGGCGAGGGGTTCAATGTGAATTACCCGCTCCCTGAAACCATCACGGTCGAGAAGTTCGTCAAAACCGTCCAGAAAGCCCTCAAACGGGCGATGGAGCACAAACCCATCGCTTTGGTGATCAGCCTCGGGTTGGACACCGCGAAGGGCGACCCGACGGGCACCTGGTCGTTGGGGGCAGCCGACTTCGAAGCCGTTGGCAAACTTATCGGTCAAGCGAAGCTCCCGACCGTGGTCGTCCAAGAAGGTGGCTACGATACCAAAGTGCTCGGCACCAACGCGCGAAGGTTCTTCACCGGCCTTTGGCGTGGTCACGAAATCTGATTTTTTGAATCGATTCCGGCTTGATGGCGTCTATAGCGTCCATAGAAATCAAGACCGGAAATTCAATGTTCAAATACCTGTTTACCTTTATCGCCTTGTTTATTGTCGGCTGCGCGTCGACTTCGAGCCTTCCCGAGAATTGCGAAATTCGCGTCGATGGGCAGTGTTATATGACTCAGGAAGCCGCGTGCACGGCGGCCGGCTGTCCCGATCATTGCACACTCTTGGAAACCTACCCAAGTCAGGTCCAATGCAATCAAGACGCAGCGACGATGCCCGATCCCAGCCAAACCGTTGCGTACGCTAAGCCTGTGCTTTTTGTCGTTTCTGGGCACACGGCGCTCGGAGATACCGGCGAAAAAACCGGCTATTTTTTGAGCGAAGTCTCTCACCCCTGGCATGTCCTTAAAAATGCCGGAATCGGCGTGGCGTTTGTCAGCCCCGCCGGCGGTGCTGTGGAAATGGACCCGAAAAGCCATGACCTCGAAGATCCGATTAATGTTCAATTTCTGGCGTCAGACGAAGCCAAATTCCTGACATCAACCCTGAAGCCAGAAGACGTCGACCCCAGTCAGTTTTCAGCCATATTTTATGCGGGTGGCCACGGTGCGATGTGGGATTTCCCGGGCAACGAAAAACTGGCAAACCTTGCCGCCACGATTTACGAAAACGATGGGGTGGTTGCCGCGGTATGTCACGGGCCTGCGGGACTTATCGACATCAAATTGGCCGACGGTTCCTATTTGGTCGCTGGCAAAAAGGTGGCCGCTTTCACCAACGAAGAAGAAGAAGCCGTCAAATTGACGGGAACGGTGCCATTCCTGCTCGCCACGAAGCTCAAGGAACGTGGAGCCATCCATGTGCCGGGCAAGAACTGGGAGGCCAACGTGGTCGTGGACCAACGCCTTGTCACGGGCCAGAACCCTGCTTCAGCGAGTCAAGTCGGCGAGGAACTCGTCGAACTCATCAAAGTGGAACGCTGAATTCAAGATTGTATGCGGGCTTCCAGCCCGCATGTGTTTTCTTCGATTCGGGCGGGCGTATCAGGATCTCGAAGTTGCAGAAGTGACTCCGCTCCGCTAAACGCACGTTCTGGATATGACTCACAAAGTCACGGGCAGGCAGGATGCCTGCGTACCAGGTCACCCTACCAAGTCACATCATGCCGTGACGATCAGGAGCCCAAATGGCCGCTGAACTTGCTGTCCTTTTCGAACACCCAACGTGGCAAAAACCGCTTTTCGACGCGCTCGAAGCTCGGGACATCGCGTTTGACACGATCGACCTGAAAAAAGGTGCCTTTGACGTCACGGCGTCCGGTGTTCCTCGCCTCGTGTTCAATCAGGCGAGCCCCAGCGCTTATGTGCGCGGCAACGGCAATGCGGTTTCGTATGCTTTGAGCCTGATGGACCATTTTGAGGCCAACGGGGCACGCGTCCTGAATGGCGCAGCAGCATTTCGATTTGAGCTCAGCAAAACGGCACAAATTCGGGTTCTGAAAAATCTGGGGATGCACACACCCTGGACGGTTGCTTTCAACAACGTCGATGCGTTGGCGCAGCTTCCCGAAGGTTCACTGCAATTCCCGGCCATTTTGAAACCAAATCAAGGCGGCAGCGGCGCGCGTATGGCCGAGATCGAAAGCCTTGACCACCTGCGCAGCATCATCGAAGGCGACGCAACCTATTGGCATCCTGACCCGGTTTTATTGCTTCAAGAAAAACTCGTAGCGGCAGACGAGGGCATCGTGCGGATGGAATTTGTGGGCGGCGAGCTGCTTTATGCGATGCGCGTTACGAATACGGATGGTTTTAATTTATGCCCGTCGGAAGACTGCAATCCGACGAGTGGCGAAGGTGCTTGCGCCCTTCCCGTCTCGACTCCCCCTGAGTTCTTTCCCTATCCGGACATCCCGGCCGAAGCAGTCGCTGAATGTACGCGGTTGTTCAAGGCCACTGGGTTTGACGTCGGTGGATTGGAGTACATGGATACGCAGGATGGACGACGTGTTTTTTACGACATGAACGCCAATTCCAACCTACGGCGCCCGATTGGTTTGGCGATGGGCTTTGACCCGTTCGATCGAGTCGCTGCCTACCTTCAAGCCCAGCTCGCGGCTTAATATCTGCGAAGAATCGCAAAGCCAAGCGATCGCAAACCGCAATGCGGGCTAGATTCCCGCGAACCAAATCGCGTGCGGGCAACGAACGATGGGTGTAGATTCCGACAAATATCTTGAAAGGGGCACTCATGTCTTCGATAGCAACATCCTATAAACG
>JBFFMO010000215.1:0-6736 GCA_041554035.1 Allomicrovenator sp.
GCCGCGCACGCGTTCTCTGCTCTGGACAGCTACACTTACGGCTTTGCGCTTCAGGAGAAGAGCTTGCCCTTTCAAACGCCGGAAGAGCTGGAGGTCGTGGCGGCCCATATGATGAATCATCTGCCCGCGGGGGAGTTCCCCTATCTGGTCGAGATGATGGTCGAGCATATCCTCAAGGTCGGATATTCGTACGCCAATGAGTTTGAATTTGGACTCGAACTGATTCTGGATGGCCTTGAGAAAAAGCAGCGGGAAGCGCTGTCGACGGGCCAAGAGTAGCGACATGTTTGATGCTGTTCTTTTCGGGGTGCCGCAGCGTAAGCGCACGATTTTTGGTGCGCAACGACCCATTCCAATGTTGCTGAAGGATGGATGGATGTTCAGATTTTCGTGTTCGACGGTGCTGTTGATGTTCGTCGTTTTATCGGCGTGCTCTGACAGCGCGAACAAGGTTTCGTCGTCTGGTGATGCGGGTTTCGACCTGAGCGAAGGGGTCGACACTGACTTGCCAGACATGTCGGTCTCGGCTGACACAGAAGTCGACCTTTTGGATCGGGGTACCTGTGAGCAGTCTGGCGGCACGTGTCAGAGTCCCGACCTTCCGTGCGATTCCACAAAGGTCTTCGCCGGATACGAGCTCTGCGGCGACCAACCCAATAATTCATGTTGTCTGCCGACCGAACCGGCTTCTGGGGTTGTGGGGGCTTTTTCGACTTCGGGTTCGGGGTATGTTGAATCGACGGTATTGCACGTCGAGGCATTTGCCAGCGGCGGGGCGTTCATCACCATGAGCCACCGCGGCGAGCTCGTGATTCCCGTGGCAAATGGACAGTTTTCCAGCACGCCGGCAGCCGATGTGGACGAGGTTTTGGGGCTCTGGGTGGACCCGCAAGGCGTGGTGCAAAATGTGGTTCGTCTGGCCCTTGGCCGGGCTGATGTGCAGGTTTTTCCGTTAAGACGCGATGTCGCGGTCGCACTCCGGTCAGCCCCGGACACAACGGTGTTGCCTGATGGCGGCGCCTACAAAGACGGAGCCTGGCGCTCTTTGCTTCTGGTGGCGGATTCAGACGGCGGCATACGTCTGCGCGCTGTATTGACTGCAGAGGACGGCGCAGCGCAATTTTCGGCGATTTCTGAATCGCCGGCCAATGAGCTTTTCATCGCCGCTCAACAAACCGGGGCTGCGCAGAGCCTCGAGATTATCGATGGAGCGACGACGCCGATTCTGGAACTTGCCACACCACCCAGTGAATGGGGCGTTCGATCATGGTTCGTGCGCGTGCGCGGCGCGTCCAACGACCTGAGGTTTCTGGGCGGCAACGGAACGGTCCATATCAATGCCATGGCGCCGACCAATGATGGAGGCCTTTGGATTTGTGGAGATGTCGGGGGATACGGTTCGGACATGACCGTGGTGTTGGGTGAGGGAATGCCCTCCGAAACCACGCTTACGGCGATTTCACCGGATGATGATCCTTCTTCCGACGTCTTTTTTGCGCGCTTGGGGGCGTCAGGTGAGGTCCGCTCCTCTTGGCTTCAGTACGGGTATAATAATTCGCTGAAGCGGCCGTGCAGCATGGCCATCGACGGGGATGACCTTCTGGTTTCGGTGTCGATTCGAGCACAATACACAGCCATCGGAGGCATAAAGTACACGTGGACCCAACCTGATGGTGTGGAGGCGAGCTTTGACGCGCGATATGACGCCAACGCTCAGATTTTGGCGCGCTATTCCGCGGCGGGTCAGTTGCATTGGTTCACCGAATACGCTGCGGGCATCGAAGCGCCTCGCGTCTGGGCCCGTGAGGGGCAATTTCGGCTCGGTTTGAGTGCTCCGGATGAAACCGTCATCTTCAAAGGTGCGGCACTTGAGTCAACGCTGCAGATTCAGCCGACTCCTCGGGATGGGGTTTCAACGCGCCTGAGTTTTGACGGGGCAACGGGCGCGCCCGCTGCCTTGGCCGGCGGTGGAGTGTCCGGAGGCACCTTGTTGGCCAATGGCGCCCTGTTGGTCGCCCATATCAGCCGAGAAGAAATCGTGATGGGTAGCGCGAGTGCGACACCGACGATTTGCCCCGCCAGCGACACGACGCATTTGTGTGTGGCTGTGGTTGGGCCCGCCCCGATCGAGGGAATGGTCATCCAGCAGTAGCGGTTGGCAGGACTTGGGTGTAGGAGTTCATGCGAAATGTCACCCAGCCTTTGGTAGACGATGCAGCTCTCAGAATCCTCCTCGTCTACCGAGATTACCCGGCGACTCTTTGACCTGGCCTGGCCCATCATTGGGCTCAACGTCCTTCAGGTGCTGGCCCTTGCCGTCGACACGGCAATGGTGGGGCGCACACCTGACTCCGAATTTGCGCTGACCGGCATGGGGTATGGCTCGCAGCTGGTCTTCCTGCTCATGGTGGGGATGATCGGCCTGACCGTGGGCACGGTTGCTTTCATCGCCCGAGCAAAGGGCGCGGGGCAGACCGAGCGCTCGCAGAATATCTTGCACCAATCGGTTCAGATGACGCTCTTGATTGGCGTGGTCATGGCCGTCGTGGGCAATATCCTTGCCGAGCCTCTCTTGAAGCTGCTTGGAGCCGACCAGAACACGCTGGGTCCTGCATTGGCCTATCTACGCCCGCTGCTCTGGGGCACGGTGTTCAACTACCTGAATATCCTTTTTGCCGCGTCGTTAAGGGGTGTGGGCAACACGCGGCTGGCGTTTATCGTTGCGTTGGGCATGAACGCGCTGAATTTCCTTTTTAATTACGCGCTGATTCTGGGCAATTTGGGATTTGAACCGATGGGCATTGCTGGTGCGGCGATGGGCACGGTGATGGCGCAGGCGTGTGCGGTCATCGTGATGGCGACCATTCTGAGCCGTGACGCTGTTCCCGGTCTTGGGCTGAGCCTGCGTCCTCGGCCGGTAGACGGCCCTTTGGTCAAAGAATTGATTCGCGTGGGTTGGCCCGCGGCTGCCGATATGTTGGTCTTGAACGCTGCTTTCTTGAGCATCATCGGCATGCTAGGTCGAATCGACCAGGCTGCGGTGGGCGCGCACAGTTTGGGTCTGCGGGTTCAGGCGTTGGCGTTTGTTCCGGGTATGAGCATCAGCCAGGCTGTGGGGGCGATGGTGGGGCAGGCTCTGGGCGGGAAGAATGTCGCGTCGGCCAAGAAAGTCCTTCGTTCGGGCATTGCATTGAACCTCGTCATCATGAGTTCGTTGGGCCTGATTCTTATCGCTTTTTCGGATTTTCTGGTCGACGTCTTTGGCGTGGATCCGGCGTCGAGTCTGCACGCGTATTCGGTGCAATGGATGCATTTGCTTGGATATTCGATGCCGGTGGTGGGCGTCTACATCGCGTTTGTCGGGCTCTTTCAAGGGTCCGGCGCGACGCGGGTTAGTCTTCGCATCAATCTGTTCAGCACCGTCTTGGTGCAGATTCCTGCCAGCTATGTGTTGGGGTTCACATTTGGGCTCGGACCCTGGGGCGTCTGGGCAGCATTTCCGGGTGTGTTTTTGCTAAAACTGGCCTGGGCGACTGTCGAGTACCGCCGCGGGAATTGGGCAAAAACGGGCGCGAAAGTCTAGTGCAAAAAATGACGCTTGATAGCTTCAAAGACGGGCTTACGTTGCCGGTGTCTTGTTAAGTACCGACCGAATACTAGGAGCATATTATGGGACTCAGAATTAATGACATTGCACCGGATTTTACTGCCGGCTCGACTGCGGGGGAAATCAGCCTGCACAAGTGGATCGGGACGGGTTATGCGATTCTTTTTTCGCATCCAAAAGACTTCACGCCTGTCTGCACCACCGAGTTCGGTGCCGTCGCCCGCCTCGTGCCCGAGTTTGCGAAACGCAACACCAAGGTGATGGGCGTTTCGGTGGACAGTGTTGAAGAACACATCAAATGGAAAAAGGACATCGCGGCTTTTGCCGGCGCCCCTGCAGACTTCCCAATCATTGACGACACATCGCTCAAAGTTGCGAAACTTTTCGACATGCTTCCAGCCGAGGCTTATCTTCCTGACGGTCGCACGGCCACTGATAGCGCGACTGTACGAACAGTTTTTATCATCGGACCCGACAAGAAAGTTCGCTTGATGATGACCTACCCGATGTCGGTTGGTCGTAATTTCGCCGAGATTCTGCGCGCCCTTGATGCGGTGCAAGCCACCGACGGGACGGGCATCGCGACACCCGCAGACTGGGTTCCAGGTCAGGACGTGATCGTCTCGACAAGCATCAATGACGAAGCTGCGAAGGCTAAGTTTGGCGAACTCGACATCAAGTTTCCGTACTTGCGATTCGCAAAAGACCCGAAGAAATAAATCCGCTTAAACCAAGCGCTGCTTGAGTTTTGTCGACCGCTCGAAATCTGTTTTGAGCGGTCGTTTTGTTTTAGATTTTTAAGAAGGAAGAGTATGAATCTCGGCGCATTTTCCATCAGCCTCGCTGTCGCTGACCTCAACGCATCCAAGGACTTCTACGCGAAGTTAGGATTCGAAGTCTTTGGCGGTGCGGCTGAGCAAGGCTGGCTGATCCTGAAGAACGGAGAGCATATCATCGGTCTGTTTCAGGGCATGTTCGACAAGAATATGTTGACCTTTAATCCGGGGTGGGACCAGGACGCGCAATCCACCGGCGAATTCACGGATATTCGTGAGCTTCAACAGAGCCTGAAAGAGCAGGGAGTCGAGTTTCAGACCGAGGCCGACGAGGCCACGAGCGGTCCCGCGAGCTTTGTGATCGTGGACCCCGACGGCAACCCGATTTTGGTCGACCAGCACCGCTAAAGCGGCTGGGGCATTCGGCGTTCGATTATTCGAAATCGCTTGCTGAATGGCGCTCAGCGAGCTGTCCTTCGTCGCCCCAAACACGATTGACTCGGGTTCCCCGTTTGACGGCGGGGCGTTCCTCGATGAGTTTCGCCCATCGAATCACGTTGGTGTACTCGTGGACGGACAGGAACTCTGCTGCCTCGTAGATATTTGCGATGACCAGCGCGCCATACCAGGGCCAAATCGCCATGTCTGCGATCGAGTATTCGTCGCCGGCCATGAACGTGTTTTGTGCCAGATGGCGGTCGAGTACATCAAGTTGTCGTTTAGTTTCCATCGCAAATCGGTCGATGGCGTATTCGATTTTGAAGGGTGCGTAGGCGTAGAAATGGCCGAACCCACCGCCGAGGTATGGGGCGCTGCCCATCTGCCAGAAGAGCCAGCTCAGCGCTTCGGTTCGAGCCGCGTTGTTTTTGGGCAGGAACGCGCCAAATTCTTCGGCAAGGTAGAGCAGGATAGCTCCCGATTCGAAGACGCGTTGCGGCTTGTCGCCTCGGTGGTCCACCAATACGGGGATTTTTGAGTTTGGATTGGCTTCAACGTATCCGCTGGTGAACTGGTCTCCTTCTTGGATGTTGATGAGCCACGCGTCGTATTCAGCACCGGCGTGGCCGGCCTCAAGGAGCTCTTCGAACATCACGGTGACTTTCACGCCGTTGGGCGTCGCTAACGAATAAAGTTGAAAAGGATGCTCGCCGACCGAAAGAGCTTGTTCTTTGGTCGGGCCTGCGATGGGGCGATTGATATTCGCGAATTTCCCGCCGCTTTCTTTGTTCCAGGTCCAGATTTTTGGTGGGATGTATTCGTTCAAGTCAGTCACGTTCGGCCTCGGTTTTGTGCAATTTGGGTTCTTTGAAATACTCAGATGCGGCAGAACCGGGGTTGTTTCGTTTTGGCTTGTTAACCCTTGAACTCAGGTGGGTTCTTCGAAGGTCCCATTGATGTGTTTGGCGAAACGTCCCTTGGTTTGTGCATGTACGGGGTCGTCGGCCTGCCATGGCCATCCGCCAAATTGGGTGCGTTGATAGTCCGCGTAGGCCTGCCGGATTTCGTCTTGTGTGTTCATCACAAAGGGGCCGCGTTTGGCCACGGGCTCGTCGATCGGGCGAGCCTGCAACAATAAGATTTCGGTCTCTTCTGGCCCGTTGACGAGGCGGAGTATTCCTTCGTCGTCGACTTGAACGCGGCTTTTGTTGGGCACGTTTCTTTCAGCAACGCTAAGGCCGCCGCCCCGATGAATATAGAGCGAGCGATGGGTTCCGGTCTTGACTTCGGGCAGGTCAAATATTGCTCCCGGCTCGAGCTTTAGGTTCCAAATGGCGAGGTCACTTTGGGCCTGTGACGCGTAGGAGTTTGGGGGCGGGGAGGGCGGAGATACGTCTTTGTATCGGCCAGCGGCGACCGTGATTTCGACCACTCGGCCTTGGGCGTCGGTTTCGACCACGCGTGGGATTTTTTCGTTCCATAACATCGTGAAATGTGGCGGAACCATTTTGTTGCTGCGGGGAAGATTGACCCAGATTTGGAAGAGTTCCAGCGGGTTGTCGGTGTCCGAGCGCAGCAAAGGGAACATTTCGGCATGCTGAATGCCGCCGCCTGCCGTCAGCCATTGCACATCACCATCGCCGTACCTCGCCGCTGCACCCATCGAATCCGAGTGGTCCAGCAGCCCCGAACGGACAAAGGTGACGGTCTCGAATCCTCGGTGAGGATGGCGAGGAAAGCCAGGCACTGTGCGGCCGTGGTACATGTTCCAACCGTCTTTTCCTTCGAAGTCTCGGCCCAAATGACGGCCTTGAAGCGAGGCTTTTGGTCCGAGCTTTTCGTCGCCCGTGGGGTAGGCGTCTTCATGATGGGCACAAAACAGAAAGGGGTCGGTCGTCTCGAATTGCATTCCGGC
>JBFFMO010000216.1:0-6734 GCA_041554035.1 Allomicrovenator sp.
AGCAGCCCCGGTTGTTGAAGCAGCCCCGGTTGTTGAAGCGACCCCGGTCGTTGAAGCACCGGTCGTTGAAGCGACCCCGGCCGTTGAAGTGGCCCCTGTGGTTGAATCAAAGCCCGGTGCGGCCCCCGTCGTCGCGGCACCGGTGGTTGAAGAGGCTGAAGAATCGTACGACATGCCCTCCGAGCCTGATTTCGACGACATCCCGCACAGCGCGGGCGCAGATTCGATGCAGCTGAAACGCGATTTCGACGATCTCGAGGAGGAATCGGAGCCCGAAATTGTCGTTGAGGAAGTCCGCGAAAAGCCGCCGGTGCCAGTTGAACTGCCGAAAGCAGCCGTTCCCGTTCCGCCCACGACGGAGTGGACCGACGACGACGAGGTGCCGGTGGATTCGGTGGCGATCGACAAGATCACCGCCGCGGAACTCGAGTCCTTAAGTGCGATGAAGCGCCGAGATCGTCTGGTTGAGGTTGTTCGTTTGGTGAGCAAACCTCTGGCGGCAGTGCTTGAGTACGCCTACGTCGAGTCCTTCGAAAACCAACGCATTGAGTTTTCGCTCGCCGACAAATATCTGGCGATTATCAATGATAAAGGGCGAGTCCAGACGCTTCAGGAGGTCGTGACGCGATTTCTTGGGGACGCTTGGGTGATTGATGTTCAGCTCAGAAATGACGCCAAAGGGATGCGCGTCACCACGATTTCGGAAGAGCGCGAACGTGAGCGTGAAGAGCGCAAAAAAGCACTCGAGACCGAACTCATGGGCAGCGTGGCTGTGACTCGGGCACGCGAACTCTTCAATGTGCCTGAAGACAAGGTCCGGGTTCAGGTACGGCTTTTCGACGAAATTTGACGAGTTTCACGTGAAACCATGAAACCTATTCGAATCCTCATAGCTGAAGACAGTCCTCTTTTTGCCGAAGTGCTGCAGAGTACGCTTGAGGCGGAATTCGACATGGAAGTCTTGGCCGTGGCCGAGAATGGCCACCTTGCCGTCAAGCTCTGCAAAGAGCTTCGTCCAGACATCGTGTTGATGGATATCCAGATGCCCGAGATGGACGGCATGCAGGCAACCGAAGCCATCATGGCTGAAACTCCCACGCCGATTCTGGTCATCACGGCCGACCCCTTTCATAAAGGTGTCGACCTTTCGTTTCGTGCGCTCTCCGCGGGCGCACTCGATTTGATGTCCAAACCCGAGACGGTGCCCTGGCCAGACGGCTCACGACGCGATTTTCTGCGGAAAATTCGCCTCCTGTCTCAGGTGCCCGTGGTTCGCCATATGCGAGGTCGAAAACAACCGGTGCCTCCGCCAAGCCATTTGCCTGCCCAGTCGTCTGCGAGGCCCGTGGATGGTGTGGTCGGCATTGTTGCATCCACCGGCGGGCCCAGGGCTCTTGGCACGATCTTCGGTGAATTAGGGTCGGATTTCCCGGCGCCGATTCTTGTCGTGCAACATATTATGCCCGGTTTTTCGTCGCATCTGGCGGACTGGCTCAATCGGCTTGGTACCCTTCAGGTCGTTGAGGCCAAGGCTGGAATGAGAATGGAGCGTGGACTCGTGTATATTGCGGCAGCGGATTCCCATCTGGAGCTAGGCTCCTCGGGGGTCTTGAAAGTCCACGACGATGCGCCCGTGTCTGGCCATCGTCCGAGCGGCGACCTTCTGCTTGAGAGTCTGGCAAAATATGCAGGGCCAAAAACCGTCGGGCTCGTTATGAGTGGTATGGGGAGCGATGGCACCCTGGGATTGGCGGCCGTCGGTCGTGCTGGCGGGCGGACATTGGTCCAAGATAAGGCATCGAGTGTAGTGTATGGGATGCCGCAATCTGCGATTGACCTTGGAGTGGTGCAAAGAATCGTTAAACTTGATGAAATTGCTGGGGTTTTGAGAACAGAAATTCTGGAAGTCCAGGACAGAGAATGACCGGTAATTTAGTGAAAGTGGCGTGTGAATTGATCTCGGGTTGGACGGGCTTTGAGCTGCGAAGTATCGCGCCTCAGCGTATCCGTGACTTTGTCGAGCGTCGAAGCTCGCAGTTGGGCTACTCAAGTGCCGCTGCCTACCTTGAGGACCTGAAGGTCGCCGATGCCGTCGCGGCCGAACCCCAACGCCTTATTAACCTTGTGACCAATGGCCTGACTCATTTCTGGCGAGATGAGCCTCAGCTTGAAGCCCTGCGGGCGGCGTTAGTCGAGACCGCACAGCGCATCACGAACCGACCGATTCGGGTGTGGTGCGCCGGTTGTTCTACCGGAGAAGAGGCCTACACCGTCGCCATGATTGCGGCGGAAGAGAAAATCTCGGTCAAGGTCCTGGGGACCGACATCAACACCGAGGTCTTGAGCCATGCTGCGTTGGGTCGCTATTCCGACTGGAGCCTCAGGCGACTAAGCGGGCCCCGAAAAGAAGCCTATTTTCGTCCTCACTCCAACCTTCTAGAGGTGGTTGATGGATTGATCGAGGTCGTAGAGTTTCGATACCATTCCGTCACCAGTCGTGCGCCAGATTCCCATGTGCATTGGGACTTGATTCTGTGTCGAAATGTTCTGATTTACCTGCATGAGCGTGCTCGTGAACGAGCCGCAGAGAACTTCGCGCTTGCTCTGAATCCCGACGGTTATCTGCTTCTGGGATCGTCCGAACAATTGATGGAAGGTCACGAACTCTTCCGCGCTTCGCGCCGCGAAGGTGGTTTTGTTTATCGGCACACCGAAAAGGATGCAGGCTCCACCAGCGCCATTATTTTGGAGCTCGACGAAGAGTCCGTGCCGCTTTTGGCGGGTCGCGATCTAGACGTCACGCAAGAAATCGACGGCGACGCACCGATCATCGAGTTGGTGCAGTCCGGTCTGTCGCATCTGGATTCTGATCTGGGCACAGCCTTGGCATGTTTTGAAGCCGCCGCCGGCTACGACCCTTTTGTGTTGGAAACCTATATTCATCTGGCTGCCGCACTTGCCGACGCCGCACCAGAACGTGCCGCCGAAGCGTTGCAGAAGGCGCTATTCTTGGACCCACACCATTGGTACGCGGCGTTTGAATTGGCAAAAATCCACGACGATTCCGGTGAACGCCGCCGTGCAAAAATCACCTACTCACAGGTGCTCGAGGGGTTGGACCAGCGCCGTCGTCCCCTCTTTGATGAGCGCCTGATTGGTGAAAGCCTCTTCCACGTGGAAGACACGCGCGACGATGTTCGTGCCGCATCCATTGCCGCGCTCGAAAGCCTCATCGCACAGTGATATAAGGCGCCATCTCTTTTTACTCGAACTTTTTAGGAGCCGATAATGATTGGTTACGAACCGTCTGAAGACCAGAAGATGTACCAGAAGACCGCTCACGAATTTGCTCGTGACGTGATTCGACCTGCAGCGCCCCACCACGACGAAACTGGCGAGTACCCCCATGCTGTTTTGAAGCAGGCGTGGGAGCTTGGTCTGATGAACACCATGATTCCTGAGGCCAACGGTGGTCTGGGATTGGGCTGCCTTGATGCGTGCATCATCGCCGAAGAATCCGCCTGGGGATGCTCGGGCATCGGTACGGCTATGGAGGCCAACGGCCTGGCCGAAGCGCCCGTCATCATGTTCGGCACGGATGCGCAGAAGAAGAAGTTCCTCTCGCCGATGACCGAAGAGTATCAGCTCGCTGCTTATTGTGTGACCGAACCCAGCGCCGGTTCGGATGTGCAGGGTGTGAAGTCCACGGCCGTGAAAAAAGGGGATAAATACATCCTCAATGGCCAAAAGATGTGGATCACCAACGCCTCAGTCGCGACCTGGTTTTTTGTGTTGGCCTACACCGACAAAGACGCAGGCTACAAAGGCTTGACGGGCTTCATCGTGCCCGCCGACTCACCGGGCATCAACATCGGCCGCAAAGAAATGAACCTTGGTCAGCGCGCCAGCGACACACGTGGTGTGACCTTTGAAGACGTCGAAATTCCGGCCGAATATGTCCTTGGCGGAACCGAAGGCACTGGCTGGTACCAGGCCATGGGCGCATTTGATAAATCGCGTCCATTTGTCGCTTCAGCGTCTGTTGGAGTCGCCCGAGCTGCCTACGAGCACGCTCGCCAATACGCCACCGAGCGGACGACTTTTGGTAAGCCGTTGGCGCACCATCAGGCGATCTCGTTTATGCTCGCCGATATGGCGACCAATATTCAGGCAGCGCGGCACTTGGTGCGTGAGGCCGCTTGGCTGCATGATGCCGACAAACCCAACACCAAAGTCGCTGCGATGGCGAAACGATTTGCTGCCGACATGTGCAACCAAGTCGTGACCGACGCGCTTCAGGTTTACGGAGGCAACGGCTATTCAAAGGAACAGCCGATGGAAAAACTCTTCCGCGATGCGAAGATTTTCCAAATCTACGAAGGAACCAGCCAGATTCAGCGCATGATCATCGGTCGCGAGATCATGAAAGAGATCAAGTAGTCCCCGTTCCACGTGAAACAGAAGCCGGTATCGATCATGCGTCGATGACCGGCTTTCTTGTGTCCGCTTCGACGAAACATGATTTCTGGGCTCCCCGAAATAACTGTTCGAGATCCGCAGGGTGGATTTAAAAGAAGGTTGAATAAGGCCACGTACTGTGTCGATGTGCGTGAACTGCAGACCCGTCCCCACCTCCACCTACATGGTCGACATGAATCGCCTTCTCTTCCTCTCGCTTTTCGCGCTCGCCGCTTGTTCACTGGAAAACATCCCCGAGTCGGTGTCGGTTCTCAGCGAAAACCCTCAAGCCCCAGCTGCGCCCAGCTTGCCAACGGGCCAACCAACGCAGCCTGTTGATCATTTTTGGGAGGCACAATTCGAGGGATCGCGGGGTGACGTTCCGCGGATGTCCAACCTGGACTACGCGATGGACTACAACAAGCTGTCGGAGGTTTTTTGTAGCCGCACAGTGAGTCCGAATGGTGAGACCATCGTCGCGCTGAACTTCTCGTATACCGACCTACAGGAGGTGGGGGAGACATGCGTGACGCGCATCGTGTCTGGCGACTCGGACAAGTGGCTTGAGCTCGCGCCCGCCGGGTCGAAGGAATGGACACGCGCCACGACCAAGCTGCCCGACGTCGGGACTCTTGTCGGGCTGGTTGGCCATACGACGGTCACCGCACGCCATGATGTCTCCGAGAGCAGCTCAACGCTCACGCTGCAGGGATGGACGCCCGAGGCCGAATTGCGCTGGACCCGCTCCATCACGGCAGACCCGTCTTGGCCAGTTTGGACGCCCACGGGTCTGCTCGTCATTCATACGCAGGATGCACGCGGCTTCTCGGGGCTGACCGTGATGGATCCCAGGACCGGTGATGTGGTTGGAACACAACGGCTTGACGAACGCCTTCAACGTGTCGTCAACGATCCATGGGCCCTCGTCGAAACATCTCGCACCGCTCGCTGGAAATCCGACCAATGGCCGCCGAACACCAAAGGCGACTTGGTGTCGAACGGTCTGAGGGTGCAGTACAGCAACCATTCCTATCTTGAGTACAGCGTATACGACGTTGAAACCGGGAACCGTGTTTGGCAGAAGGCGATTAATCCTGGGAGGCACACGCGAACGTTGTTTGTAGAAGTCGAGGGGCCTTGGCTTCTGGTCTCGATCGTATTGGGAGAGATGACCGCCTCAGATTTGATGCGTAGCCCGTCCCCCCGAGAGGCGCTCAGACAACAAGATGACATTATGGTACTCGCCTACGAGCTTGCGACCGGCAAAGCCGTGGGCGCTTGGAGCTATGCGCTGAACGACCACTAAGTAAAACACCATCCCTAGTGATTCATCCTACTCGACCTCTTCCACTTGGCGTCCAGCTTTCTAGCGGCTTACGAGCGCAGGTGCGAAAAGAACACCATCCCTCGCCATACTGAAAGGACTAGGAGCATGATCATAATCGCGACGATGAACTGTGCGAATGACCTGTCTCCCAACTCAAGGTCGGAAATCTCGGGTTTCGCCGTTAGGTATTCGATCGTCGGTGTCTCTTGCTCATCGGCGCTGAACTTACGCCATTTGTTGGGGTAAACGATGACGTCGTTGGCGTACTCACGACCATCGACTTCGTATCGGTAACTTGTGTTCGGCCAGTGGGAGCGTGCGTTGTACGAACGCAGCTTTGCTGGCGTCTGAGTCCACTCGCCCTTCACCGTCACCGTCTTTCCCAAGGTCAATCGAAGCTGAGCACGTTCGATCCCCACACTGGGTGTCTCACCCGCAGTCAGTCCAAAGATAACGAGCACCGCGCTTAGTGCAGTGCCAACGAATTCAAGAAGCGCTTTTGTTCGAGGCGTCATTCGTCTCTTTTGCAGATTATTGGTCGTCGCTCTGGTAGCCGCGAGTGATCGCCGATGCGACTTCGATGACCGGCGTTTTTATGTTCCCCCCTTTTGAATAGCTGGTGAGCGGGGTCGTCTGGTTTGTCCGAATTTCGACAAGTTTTTGGTGGCTCTATGAAAGTATATCTAATCATGATCGCAATCGTCGGACTCGGTGTCGGTGCTTGCGCCAGCAACAACGAGCTCCGGACGGACCCGGTTTCGGGCGCCACCATTATGGAGCCTGGGGAGTTTCGAGAGGACACTGGCTCGTCTTCGCGTACCGGCGACACAATCAAAGTCACAGGCCATCAAGATATCAGATACATCCCTGACAGCTGGAACGGGAATCCGCGGCAGACTCCTTGGTACAGCGGGACACTCCAAGGCAACCAAATACTCATATACATCAG
>JBFFMO010000217.1:0-6662 GCA_041554035.1 Allomicrovenator sp.
ACGACGATCCCGGCTCCAATGGTGGCCATATGGGGGTTCCTCTACTTAGAGTGGGGGGATAAAAGAACGCGTGGAGTATTAGCACCCTTACCCATGGCGGACAAGATGATAGGGCGCTTGATTGCATGGGTATTTGGTTTATGATGCCGGCAATTCTACGGAAAACCTGCGCATAATCACTGAATTCCACTCCGCGAGGTCGCCGATGGCGAACGTTCGTGCCTATGGACCCATGGTCCTCATCTGTGTCGTTGGCGTGTCCGCCTGTGTCGACATTCCTAAAGATTCCTCGACCGATCGTGTATCGGCGGCCTTTGATCCCGACGCTTCGGTGTTGCCGTTGCCTAACTCGGCAGCCCTTGATCGAGACGGCACCTTGCCTGATCTCGGCGGCGAAGCGGCTCAGGGGGAATTCCATAAATGGCTTTCCAAGAGCTACGGCTGGGACCCAAGCACGCCCATCTCGATCCCGTTTGCCGGCAAATTGGATGCGGACTCGGTTTCGAATGGTGACGTTAAGTTGTACCGCGTCTCGGCCGAGGGTGTTTTCGAAGAACTCGATGCGACGTTGGCGTACGCTGAAAATCAGAATGGTGAGAGTCCAGTATGCAATCCCACGGCCTGTGCATCCGTGATTCGTGTGGTGCCAACGGCTCCGCTCGTATCGGGTGAAACCTACGCCGCAGTGGCCACGACCGATATCCTCGGGGCGAACGGCGAGACGATCTTGCCTTCCACTGCGATGTTCTTTGCGGCTTCGCCTACGCCATTGGTGGACGCCAACGGCAAGAGTCAGATTTCGTCGTTGGATGGTGGCAAGGCGCGAGACCTCGAAGGGTTGCGGCAATTGTTGCAGCCGGTATTCGCTCATGTCGAATCGCAGGGCGGTTCTCGAGACAAGGTTGCCGCGGCAACCCTCTGGTCGACCAGCCTGAATGCGTTCAGTGTTTTGGACCCGGCCACTGCGACTCTCCCTATTCCGAACACGCTTGCGTTGGATGCCGATGGAACGTTCCCACGCGCCGCACTTGGTTATTGTGGGCCAGCGGCGACGCCGGTCGCATGCGACGCAGACTCGGATTGTGGTGTTGGGCTATGCCAGAGCGGCACCTGCGTGACGACTCGATGTGCTCAGGCCACGTTTGATACGTATTTGGACGGATTGCATGGTTGGCCGACAACGACCCCCATCACCTTGCCGACTTCGGGGCCGGTGGATGGCGCGACTGTGAATTCGAATACCCTGCGACTCTTCAAAGTCACTGAAGCAGGTCTCGAGGAAGTGTCGGGCGAGCTCACCTATGAGGAAGGCGCGAAGATCATCACGATGACGACGCTGATGGAATTGAATACGCGTTATGTGGCGATCGCCACGCAGGATATTAATTCGACCACCGCTGACGCCGCAGGAAACCCGTTGCCGCTGCTTCCCGCTCCGGGAATTGCGATGGCCATTCAGCCTTTCCCGATCGTCGACGAGTCTGGCCGGTCGTTGATTGAAGAAATCCCGAGTGAGACCGCCGCGTCGATCGCGTTCGCGCAATCCTTCATGAGGCCATTGGCCGAAGCCGTGGAAGCCAAGACTGGGATTTCCCACGACAAGCTCGCCGCTCTGTGGACGTGGCAGACCTGGTCGGACACCTTTGTCGTGTTCGATCCGACGACCGCCCGATTGCCGTTCCCGTCAGCATTTGTCGCTGTGGATTGTCCACCCGACCGACCTATTTGTGGCCTTTACGACCCTGCGAATCCGCCCACCGACCCGCTGCAGAATGCCATTTTTGATGAAGTCTCTAAACGAGATGGTTTTTCGACCACCGCAACCAATTGGGTGCCGACCGAAGGTCCTCCCTTGGATCCAGCAACGGTCACGGTCGACAACGTTTTGATTGCCGAAGCGGAGACCGCACTGCCGACTTTGGTCGACCCCGCCGATTATGCCGTCAACTATGAGTACGGCCACGTGTTGCTCGATCTGAAGCGCCCGCTGAAGTCCGGGATTTTGGTCGCCGGTGTGGCGACCACAGGTCTGATGGGATCGAATGGATTTCCAGCTCAGCCCTCCGGTGCGTTTGTATTCTTGCGCAGCGAATTCCCACTTGTGGACGCGAGCGGCAAGTCGTTGATCAACGTCTTGGATGACGCCACGGCGGTTCAGCTTGAGGGTGCTCGTCAGGCGTATTCGCAGCTTTGGCTGGCCGCTCAACTTTTTGGGTATTCACGCACTGAAGTTGTTTCCGCATGGGCCTACACCACGGGCACACCGACATTGCCGCTTCAGGAGCTTCGCGCTCAAGCGATGACACTTTTGGGCGAACGGACGCAATTGGTCGCGCACCGAGCGTGTGAGCCTGATTGTGCAACGGATCCGGGTTTGATTGGGCCGCTGTCGGGCACCGCCACGTACCAGCACCCGGACGACCCGACTTGGGATGTCGACCTATCAGCAGTGGATTTTTTGCAATTCGACGGCGAGATCGAGTCTGTTTCGGTGCTCAATGCGATGCGTCGCATCCAGCCTTTCGCAGATTTCACCGAGCCCAGAATTGGGATTTCGGTGGCTGTTCCCAAGGCGCGGCAGGGATGTGCGGCGCCGTTTGATGTCGCCATCGTTCAGCACGGACTTGGCGGCTATCGAAAGGGGATGATTCTGGCGATGGCGAATTCATTCGCTGAGCGCTGCATCGCCACCGTTGCGATTGACCTGCCTCTGCATGGTGGACGAATTCCGGGCGCCGCGACCCTTCACCCAAGCTCGTATCCTACGGGATCGGGCGATGGTTTCCTGACCGGCGATCTGTTGGCGTCGGCCAACAACTTGATGCAGGCCGTGGTGGACCTTTCGGTCGTCACCCAATTCGTGAAAGACGGCGCCTTGGATACCCTGATCGGTCAGTCGGTATCAGACTCCACCAGCAAAATCGGCTACGTGGGTATCTCCATGGGTGGTTTTGCCGGCACCTTGCTGTCGACGGTTGATCCCGCGATTGAAGCCTCGGTCCTCAATGTGACCGGCGGGAATTACGCCATCGTGTTGACCCAAAGTGAGAGCTTCATGTCCTTGCTGACCGACGCTGGTATATTGGGTGGCTCTTTTGCTTTCATTCAGACGCTGCACTTCTTGCAGTGGTTGGGAGAGAAGGTCGACCCGTACGCGTTTGCACCGAGCTTGATCGCGTCTCCGCTTAAGGACAAAACGTTTGACGCGGCAGATGGGACCTTCGCAGACGGAGTCCAGATGGAGTCGCGCGATGTGTTGGTTCAAATGGTCGCCGGTGATCCAACGATACCGAATACGTCCACAGAATTGTTGGCGAACACATTAGGTGTGTCGTTGGACGAATCGACCTATGAGGACACGACCCACGGTTTCCTTGGGGATGGCACCAGTGCCCAATCCACCTGCGCACGTGACCAGGCGGCGGAGTGGATTGGTTCTTCGTTCCTAGGAAACGCAAGCATTCCCGCGAATCTTGTGGCTCAAACATGTGTTGCCGCGAGGAGTAATTGATGAGCACGCAAAACAAACTCAATTTTTGGATTTTGGCCGGTTTTGCCGCCACATCTCTCGTTCCTACGGCCAGTTTTGCTGCAGGTTTTGCCAACACAAACCAGAGCGCGACCGCGACCGCCTTGGGTGGAGTCGGGGTGGCCAATCCGGACGAGGCGAATCGTTCGTATTATAATCCGGCATCCATGACCGAGGCGAAGCTCGGGATCTACCTCGGCGACGTCGTTGTCATGCCGACGGTCACCTACCGATCGCCGGATGGCGAAACGTCCGAGACCGTGCAGAACATTTTGCCGCCGCCGAACTTCCATTTTGGCTACGCGATTACGGACGACTTGGCTGCGGGCATCGGATTTACGATGCCCTACGGGCTGACGATGGAATGGCCGCAAGATTGGCAAGGGCGAGAGATCATCACGAAGCAGACGCTTCGCACCTTCAATATCAATCCCAATGTCGCTTATCGTTTTCCGGGCACGAAATTTTCGGTCGCACTGGGCGGACAGATCGTTCCAGCCGACGTGACGTTGGACCGCAAGACGATCTTGCGCTCCGATAAAGACGTCTCGGCGCAGCTCGGCGGAACCGGGCTCGGGTTTGGAGCGACTGCCGCTGCGTTTTACCGACCGACGTCGAATCTGACCTTCGGTGCAACTTATCGTTCTTCGGTCAAAATCGACTTCGAAGGCGACGCGCATTTTGATGGCGAGGAGGGCACTCCCTTTGAAACGACTTTTGTGGATCAGGCGATTTCGACCGAACTGACGTTGCCTCATTCTGCGACCATTGGTGTGGGTTACCAGGCAGACCGTGTTTGGATTGGTCTTGATGTCGGCATGACTTTTTGGAACTCCTACGACACGCTTGAACTTCGTTTTTCGGAGCCGTGCGAGGCGGGGGATGCGACCTGTACGTTCGGTGTCGACACGACCAATCCTCCCACCACCGTGATTCCAGGCGATTGGAAGGACTCGCCAACATTCCGGCTGGGGCTCCAATACGACGTGCTTGATTACCTGGCCCTGCGTGCAGGCGTGGCATGGGACATTTCGCCGATTCCCGACACGACGGTTTCACCGTCGTTGCCTGGAAGCGACCGCGCGGTCGTATCCGGCGGCGTGGGTTATCATCGCAAGGAGTGGCGCATGGATCTGGCCTACCAACTTGTGAAAGCGACCCGGAATATCCAAAACGGAAACCAGGATGGCCGCTACGACACGACTGCTCATATTCTGGGCCTGAACGTCGGCTACGAGTACTAGGCCTCGATCTTCCCGTCCGAACGCCCGGTACGCAGGCCATGGGAGGCTGTCGCACAAGGCTGTTTTTGCGATGGGTCCGCGAGCCTTATGGCTCGCTTGCGATGGGTCCGCGAGCCTTATGGCTCGCTTGCGATGGGTCCGCGAGCCTTATGCATGGGCCCGCAGCCTTCACTTAGGGTTCCTCGGTACGACACCCGCTTTGGGTGGCTGTTCCATCACAACATCGCCCCGGGCTGAAATACCCACCACATACTGAGTGGGGCGTGGGGATGCCGTCGACCATGCCTTCGGGCGACCGGACCCATGAACATTCTGCCTCCGGCCCCCACTCGAAGCGGTCGAGTTCAATCTCTTCGCGCCGAAGCGTGGCGCTTCCCCCTGAGTTTGATAGGGAGAGCCGAGTCTCAGCCACGACGACTGGAATATCGGGCGGTAGATTGGGTGCCCCGCGGGCAAAAACGACCATCGCCTGTCCGGGCGCCATGCAGTAGGGCTCGTCGAATTTCCATTTTATCGCGTCCCCGACCCGTAGCTCGACACCGTCCAGGCGAAGTGTCGATGTTGTTGTGTTCCAAAGCTCGATGAACTCGTCGCTGTACGCGTCGCGTGTTCCGTCTCCATTTGCATCGCCATCGTCGCCCGCAGCCACATTGGCGTTCACCTCGTTGATGATGAGGTCGCCTGCCAACGGGTGACTTGCCGACGCACAGGGATGAGGAGGCAGGTCGGGTGCGGAGTCCTCCGCTTTGAAATCAGCCCCGACGTCATCAACAATGATTTGAGGTTCGACTTCGGCGTCGCTGGCCTCGACTCGGGTGAGCCCCTCACACTTTTGAGCCCGACAGATCTCGTTTTGGCCGCACTCACTGGTGTGACGGCATTGTTGGGGTGGTTCGACGCACCCCGTCAGGGCCAAAGCGATGATGGAAATTAGGGTCTTCATAGCGATTCCTCCTTGAGGGTGCGCGCGAACCACCCTCCGGTAAGTGCATCCAGGCGAGCGGCGGCAAGGTCTCGAGACTCGGCAAAGCTCACACGCTCGTCATGGGGACTGGTGGCCGTGCGTCTGGAGGCCTCAAGCCAAGAGTAGAAAAGGGTCAGCGCTTGGTCGGCGACCTCGTTTCGCAAGAGCAGATTTCGGCGGGAACTCTCGTCGGCAGCCAGTTCGTCTCGGTCGAAAACGACGCGCTGAAGGTCAAATTTCAGGTTCAAAGACACCGACCACTGTTCGTCGCGTCCATCCAAGGTATCGGTCTGAGCGGATTTGAACTCGAACGCCTCGTCCACACGCGCGAGTTGCTCTTTCATTCGGTCGTCGGTGGTCAGGTCTGAACGGTATTTCGCCTCGACGTCGACCTCGGGGATGAGGCCCGCAAGGCGCGACCGGGTGGACCACCGATCCAAGTCGGGGCCAATCTGCGCGTGGTGGAGAGCCGCCTGATAGACCTCCGTTGGGGTGGGGACCCGCGCTTCGCAGAGCGTGGGAATGAGCGTCAAATAGAGCCAGATGAGTACTTTCACCGAACCTCCTTAGCGTTGGGGTGACGCTGGGGTTATCGGTCAATGCACATCAAAAGTTGCGAAATGGTGCCTGGTGGGCGCGAACGCTGCGGAATGTCCGCGGATTTACTTGTCGAAACGTAATTTCAGGGCGGTGACGAGTTTCCCGTGAAGTCCGCTGAAATTTGAACCTGAAAGTCCCACGATCACGTCGCCAGGTTGGGCTGCCGCCACAACCTCTGCCACGATATCATCGACGTCTTCGATGAGTTCAGTCACCGGTCCGAGCTTCTGAATGTCGCGCACAAGCTCGTCGATATCCAGGAGTTCGTCGTCTTTGAGGCCGTCGTCTTTTTTCCAGGGCTTGGAAATGATGACATGGTCCGCCA
>JBFFMO010000218.1:0-6640 GCA_041554035.1 Allomicrovenator sp.
CCGCGCGGAAAACCATCTGATAGAGCAGGGTTCCAAAAGGTGCCTCAGCATCGACCAATAATACACCAGAGGCCGCCATTTGCGATTTGGTGGCCTGATCAAGCTGCGTGTTTTGAATGAGTTCAGCCGGCCCGCCGTCGACGGAACGCCACAACTCCATCGTCTGGGCCGATGACGCGATGGCCTTGACTTCCAAAACGATGCTCGTGGGACGGCCCTCGTAGACCTGCAGCGTTGCCGTGGCATTCTTTGCAGGTGTGGCCCCCGTGGCGGCTGGTTTGATCGCCGCACAACCGCCTGTGAAGACAACCCAAAGGCAGATTTGGCAAAGCCATGTCGTTGGGACGTTCATCCGCTTGAGGATGGAGAGTCGAGCCGGCACGGTCAACCGCTCAAATAAAGATGGCGGTGAAGAGTGAGTACAAAATCATGGTCAGAACGGCCGTAAACGGAATCGTGTAGATCCACGACTTCAGAATATCGACGATGATTCTCAGATTCAGCGCGTTCATCCCTCGGGCAAATCCAACGCCAATCACAGCGCCAACCACGGTGTGTGTGGTCGAAAGCGGAATGCCGAGCTTGGAGCCGATCAAGATGGTTGCCGCTGCCCCGAATTCCGCAGCAAATCCGCGGGTGGGAGTGATTTCAGTGATCTTCGTACCGATGGTCTCGATCACGCGATAACCGTAGGTCGCAAGACCGATGACGATACCAACCGCTCCCAAAACCAGAACCCACATCGGGATCACCGATGCCGTGGCGATTTTGGAATTTTCGATCGTCGTCACGATCGCGGCCAAGGGCCCGATGGAGTTCGCAACGTCATTCGACCCGTGTGCGAAAGCGACAAAACAAGCGGTGATGATTTGAAGGTAACGAAAGACGCGTTCGACGACCGCATGGCGGACTTCGCTTGTGGCGTCGGGAGCGATCGTGATCTTGCGTAGAAAAAAGCCCAACACCACCGAGGCGAGGATGCCTAAAGCGACCGATGCGATGAACATCATTTGGTCGTTAAAGCCCGCTGCGACCATTTCGTCGTGGCGCCCCTTCAATCCCTTGAAGAAAAAGATCAAGAACAGGGTCGTGAATGCCGGTGAAGACAGGGCAGGGGCCCAGATCCTGATGCCCCGGTTGGGGTCCTCGGCGTCCAGAATGAATTTTCGAATGATGGTGAACACAAAATAGGCCATGATTCCGCCGATGAGCGGGCTCGTGAGCCAACTCGCGGCGATCGTGCCAAGTTTGAGCCATTCCACGTTTTCAAAGCCGACCGAGACCACACCAAATCCGGCGATGGCGCCGACAATGCTGTGCGTGGTCGAGACCGGCCATCCCAAGAACGCGGCGATATGGATCCAAAGGGCCGCGCTGATCAGCGCCGCCATCATGCCCCAAACAAAGTATTCGTGGCCGTTTCCGGCCGGGAAGAACGCCGGATCTTGAAAGATCATCGGGTCTACGATGCCCTTACGCATCGTGTCGGCTACGCCACCGCCTGCCAGCAGCGCCCCAAGAAATTCAAAAACAGCGGCAATGACGACCGCTTCTTTGAAGGTAACAGCTTTGGAACCCACACTGGTTCCCATGGCATTGGCAGCATCGTTAGCACCGATGCTCCACGCCATATAAAAGCCAAACGCGACCGCCATCCATAATGCAATTTCCACTGAATTCTCTCTTAAACTGCAACGAAGAGACGGAGTCGATTGCCCATGCGTTCCGCATGGTTAGCCATATCGCCGACTTTATTGAAAATCTTATTCCAAATATAAAGGCTGCCTGGCTTGATTTGGTCCTCGATGGCAAAAAGCCTTCGGGCGAGGTCGTCCTGAACGAGGTCTGCTTCATGTTCGAGTCGACCCAATTCGTCGATCATCGAGAGCATGCGTTTGGCTTCACGGCCTTCGAAGCCGGCCTCAGCAACAGTGCCCAGCACGCGTACGGTGGCTGCTGCGTGTGCAACGGTCGCCATCACACGCCGAATCAAGCTTTTGAGGGGAGCGATAAGCTCCTCATGGGGCTCCATTTCACGCAAAGTGAAAAGAATGCCTACGTCTTCGGCGCAATCTGCAATGGCATCCAACGCTGAAAGCACATCTAGAAAATCTCGTCGGTCGACGGGAAGGAAGATGGTTCGAGGCAATTCGTCGCGCAGACGAGCCTTCAAAACGTCGGCTTCGTGTTCCAAATGCGAGATTTGTTCTGCGATGCCGCGAACGGATTCGTAATTGCCGTCAAAAAACGCATCGAATAGAACGGGAACCTGATCGCAGCACTCCTCCACCTTGTCAGCCAGCTGAATCAAAGGGATGAAGGGGCTCTTTGCAAAGAGGGTGAAAATCGAACGAACCATCATAGATTTTGCCTCGGAAGCACGGGTCCTTGATGTGGCGGAGGATAGGAATTAGGCGTGTCGTGTCAAACACCAGAGGCCGAGATCATGAAATCAACTTCTTTCTGTAACCTGATTGTCACAATCGCATTGGTGCTCGGCTCGAACGTAGCGTTCGCGCAGGTATCATCGCCCCATGGCATGGTTGCGTCAGACCACCCCCTTGCGTCTCAAGTGGGGGCAAAAGTCTTGGAAGACGGAGGAAACGCCGTCGATGCGGGCGTGGCGACCTTGCTCACGCTGGGTTTGCTCAATCCTTTTGCTTCAGGTCTTGGAGGTGGCGGATTCTGTGTCGTGCGTCAGAACACGGGGGAATCTGCGGTCTTGGATTTTCGAGAGGTCGCTCCTGCAGCCGCGACCGCAGACATGTACGTCGTCGACGGTACGGTCGACCGCAAGCTCTCCACCGAAGGTGGGCTCGCCGTGGGTGTTCCTGGGGAAGCCCAGGGGCTTCATCAGCTTCATGAGAAATACGGCAAATTGGGGTGGGCTAAGGTCGTGAGTCCCGCGATGAAGCTTGCTCGAGACGGCTACGAAGTGGGCGAGTTGCTCCCGCAACGTTTGAAGCAGAAGGCGGAGTCGCTGGAGCGTCACCCTGAACTCTTGAAACTCTACAGCGTCAACGGCAAGCCTGTGCAGACCGGCCAACGCCTCAAGAATCCAGCCTTGGCGAAATTCTTGCTCGCATACTCCAAGGATGGCCCCACAGCGTTTTATCTTGGCAAGAACGCGTCGAGCGTGGTCGCAGCCGCTCAGGCCAATGGAGGAATCCTGACGCTCGAAGATCTGGCCAAGTACAAAGCAACCTGGCGCACACCGTTAAAAGGATCGTACCGAGGCCTCGAGATTTTGACGATGCCTCCGCCTTCCTCAGGGGGAACCACGTTGCTGGAAACCCTCAACATCCTGGAAGGCTATCAACTTAACGGTTTTGGAAAGGGTGTTGAGTCAGACACGGTGACGATCGAGGCCCTCAAACATGCGTTCGCTGACCGAGCCCGGTGGCTGGGCGACGCAGATTTTGTGGATGTTCCGGTCCAGAAGCTGATCTCGAAGTCCTATGCCGACGAGTTGCGTTTGCGGATTCGACCTTGGACGGTGGGTACGGTGGAGTCTTACGGCACGACGGCCCAGCTTCCGACCGATGCGGGGACCTCCCATATTTCGATCATCGATCGCGCGGGAAATATGTTGGCTTGCACGTCGACCGTGAACACCTCGTTTGGTTCGATGGTGGCGGTTTCCGACCTTGGCATTGTCTTGAATAATCAAATGGACGATTTTAGCGCCCAGCCAGGTGTTCCTAATGCATACGGGTTGGTGGGCAATGAACAGAACGCCATCGCGGCCGGAAAAAGGCCCCTCAGCTCGATGTCTCCCACGTTGATCCTGAAGTCCGGCGAACCGTTTATGGCCGTCGGTGCCAGCGGCGGACCCACGATCATCACGGGGACGCTGCAGACGATTCTTCGGATCGTGGATTTTGGGATGTCGCCACTTCAAGCGGTCAGTGAACCACGACTGCATGCGCAGTGGTTGCCTGATTTGGTATGGATGGAAGCCGTCTCGGAGACCGAAGCCGCAATTCTTGAGAAGCGAGGACACAAGCTTAAGATCTCACCGGGCTTCACTGCGGTTCAGGTTGTGGTGAAACGTGATGGTGTGTACCAAGGAGCTTCGGATCCACGCAAAAAGGGCCTCCCCGCTGCGCCGACACATTGACGAGGATGTCATGGAGAATTTGCAAGGAGGCATGCTTGCCCTCGAACACCGTTACACCGTTGACGCCGAAGTCGGACGTCAAGGGCTGGCCACGGTCTATCGCGGAACACAGCACCCGTTCGATCGCGCGGTCCTGATACGGGCCTACGACTTATTTGAAGAATCCCCCGACGCAGAGACCCTGGTCGCCCTTGTTAAACAAGGTGCGCAGCGGGCGAGTGTTTTGGATCATGAAGGCGTCCTTCGGGTGGTTGATTACGGTGAGTTGAGCTCCGACGTGCCCTTTGTGGTGTGTGAACGGGGCAGTGGCCCCACGTTGGCGGCATTTCTGGAACAATCGGGCACGCTTACGCTGGAAGAAGTCGTAGGTCTGGTCGACCGAGTTGGCCGCATCGTAGACGAAGCGCACATGAAAAATGTGGTGCATGGCAATCTGTCTTCCGAAGTCGTGATTCTGCCGCAAAAAGACGTCCAGCGGGCTCATGTTGGGCTGTTTGCTCTTCAGGTCCCGATGTCTGAGATTCGGAAAATCGACGGGGCCATGCTGAGTTTCGGTTTGGTGTCTGGACTTGCTCCAGAGCTCTTCGCTGAAGGAGCCATGCCGACCCGCGCATCAGATATTTACGCCCTCGGCACGCTTGCCTATATGGCGCTTTCGGGACAGCACCCATTTTTTGATGACGTGAATGACACGAGCGAAGGTTTATTGGCGATTCAGACCGGCAAGGCTCGCGATTTGGCCGAGTTTGGCTTCTCAGAGGCCATCTGGGCGGCTCTAAGTCCTGCGCTGGACAGAAATCCTGATGCGCGCCCTGAATGTGCACAGGAGCTGGCTGACGCCTTGCGTGAGGCAGCGTTCCCTGCGCCAAAGGCCGAGGTCAAAGCGGAGCGGGAGCGTTCCGCGCTCGTCGAGGAGCCCGTCGACTTTGACGAAGAGTTGGATGACGTCAGTGCTCCGACGCCTGGCGCCGTTGCATGGGGCGCAATCTTGTTCGTGCTGATCGTCAGCAACGTGGCTTGGTTCACGTATGCGGGCAAAGAATCCCACTCGGTCGAGCCCGTGACCGAGGCCGTTCGACCCACGGTGCTTCGGCCCGGCGTCGAAATCGACTCGATTCCCAGCGGTGCCCGTGTCTCTCTTCAGGGCGACACGCCTTCTGTGTTGGGCGAGACCCCGCTGGCGCTCAACCCCAGCATTGGTGCCAACGGCGAGGCCACGCTCTTTATCGAAAAGCGCGGCTACGACACATTGGAAGTGAATCTTGTTCCGGCCGCCGAGGGAAACCGGCTGGTCATCAAACTCAAACCCAATACGCCCTAAGACGCAAAAAAGCCGATTCGTGATGAATCGGCTTTTTTGAAGTTCTGCGTTCTCAGGTGCGAGCCAGGTCGGTGGGATATGGGGAAGGTACGTTCGTAGGAAATACCGAAGGTATTGATGGGATTAACGGGGGAACAACCTGCCTCACACCTGAGAATGTAGAACTACTTACATTTGAATACCCGTTGACGTGGGTTTTATTTCACTCGTGCTGGAAAATGTCAACTAGACTGTAATCTTGTCACCAAGATTAAAAAGTCCAATACTTCGTGCGCCATGCAGAGGACTCTAACCCTGTGGTCGCTCATTACAACTGGGCGACATCCATGGGCTATTTCCTTGGGTGCCCATTTTGCGCAAAGGAACATCAAGTGTCGTTATCGCAAGATTCTATGCGGGAAGAAGTGCTTTTCGTTGAACGAAGAGATCTGGAAGAGTGGGGTGGGTTGAAACACGGATTTGAGCCCGATCTAAACGATGTGTATCCCCGCATCGCTAGCAACCACGCCTTCGCCGCCCGTTCTGTACTCGAGGAAGACCCTGCGCGTAAGCAGATCATTCCCTATGTCGTGATTTCAGATGGAGTCCGCCTCTTTGTCACTGCAAGAAAGAAGGCTCAAACTGAGGCTCGACTGCATGGAAAGCTGTCCATCGGGGTGGGGGGCCATATAAATGAAGTCGACGTTCGTGGCGAATCCGACATAATTCGTGCAGGAATGATGCGGGAATTGCATGAGGAATTGCGAATAGATTGCACGGCAAATCCCGGATTTCAGGGTTTTTTGAACGACGACACCAACGCCGTGGGCCAAGTTCACCTTGGTGCTGTGTTTTTTGCGATCGCCTCCCCCGAAGATGTCTCGGTTCGAGAGACTCAAAAGATGGACGGTTTCTGGCTGACGGTGGAAGAACTCCTGGCCGAGCGTGATCGACTTGAAACATGGTCGAGTCTGGTTTTGGAGGCTGCAATCGGTTGGTTGAATGAATGAACCGGCGCCGCAGGCCACACGTCGCAGGGTTGGCCTGAGCGTCGTCGCCCTTGTTGGCGTCATTCTGCTGTGGGCAGTGGGGCAAAGCCTGCTGGGAGGCACTGCCTACGAGCGAGAAATGACGCAGGCGTCGCGCAGCCTCTCATCCAAGGATTGGCAGGGGGCCAAAAATCATTTTCGGGAAGCGGCGGCGTCGAAGATCTTGGACAA
>JBFFMO010000219.1:0-6625 GCA_041554035.1 Allomicrovenator sp.
CGAAGGTCAGTGAGAGTCCGCTATTTGTGCCCTCGATGTCGTCGTTTTCTGCGAGAATATCTCCGGTCCCAAGCGCAGGCCCTTCGACCAAGACATAGGTGTCGAACGCATCGGATTTGACCGAGACCTCAATCTTTTGCCCGGGCCATGCATAGAATCGATGAGCGCGCAGGGCGCCATTTGTGAAGGTGTCGGATGCGTCCTGAACACGGTCGCCGGAATTCACGCCCGTCGACGGCCGAAAACGACCTGCCTCAGAAATGGGGGTCGCTTCGGCGTCGCCTTTGCCACCAAGATTTGCACTGAAGTCGCCTTTTGATGCGGTCGGAGCTGCGTCTTCCGCGCAACCCGCAGTGCCGGCCATCACCAAACATAAAGCCATCCAACCCATTTCATTTCGCATCGAGATCTCCATTTATTTTTGCAGGCCGCGACCCTACCACGCGGGCTTCAGAAAATGAAGATCTGGCGCTCAATCCCAATACGGCAAGATATTTGCGTAATCGTCGGTCCAAACGGGACGAGAATCGGGAGTCGCAGCTTGCCAGCGGCCGGTAGAAACCAGGGCATCCAAATCGTCGGAAGTCTTTGCCACAACAACCCAGGAGTTCACGCTGACGCCGATCTCAATTTCCTGGCGTTCCCTGGGCCAGTACTCCTGCTGCGCAGAGGCCCAACCCAACGAATGTGCAGCATTCATCACGATCTGACCGACCTGCACGTGGCCGTTTGTGACGTGAAAGAGCAGCCATCCGCCCTTCTTGACCTTGGACATGTACATTGCCAAAGCCTCAGTGGTGAGCAAATGGACGGGCATTGAATCGGATGAATACGCGTCCAGAACCACCATTTGGTAGGTCGCCGCGGGTTGTTTTTCTAAAAGTTTTCTTCCATCCCCGACATGAATCGAAATGGCTCCCACCGACTGAGAGAGATACGAGAAATTTGACTCATCTTGGGCAATCTTGACGATGACGGGGTCGATCTCAAAGAAATCGAAAACTTGTCCCGGCTGCGCGTAGGTGGCCAAGGTTCCGATCCCTAAACCAACCACGGCAATGGGGCTCGTGTCTCGGGTGGCGCGAAGCATCTCGAACGCCTGGCCAATGGGGCTCCTGAGTGAATAGTACGTGCCCGGCAGGCGCTGTAACTCGGCCTCTCTGGCCTGAGTTCCATGGTTGATTCGCCCGTGCATCAACATCTTCTGTTTGCCCAAAATCGTCTCTTTTTCGACGATTTTGTAGATCCCGTAAGGACTCCGGATTCGCTCGACCACGTTTTCTTCAAACGGATTCCACGACATCCCAATCATCGCAATTCCCACGGCGAGTGCGGCCACCAGAGGGCTACGAAACCAGAAGAGAAGCGGGACGGCACCTGCGGCGGCCAGTGCGATGATTCGCGTGGGAGTCGAGAGGGAAAATGCCCCCAAGGCAAAGAGGACGCCCTCAACCCATAGAATAAGGAACGAAACCACCAAGACATGATGTTTTGACATGTCGAACCGCGGGATTCTGCTGCCCGCAACGACCAGTGCGATCGCCAAAATCAACGGGTACTCAAAAGCCCTGTTGAACAGCCATGGGGCGGCAAACGCGTTAAAAGCCCCACCAATCACGCCTCCAATCGACATCCATACGTAGAAATCGGTCAGGTGATCGGCTGCCGGCCGACGATCGACCAGAGATTGGTGGAAGGCCAATGAGACAGCAAACAAGCATAGAAGGTGGACGGGTATGGCCAGCCAGACGTGCGAGTACGCGCCAGCTGCGAATTGGCCCACAACGATAACGATAAGCACCATCGCCGCACGGTGGGCGTTTTGGGTCGAGAACACCCGTCTTCGCGAGAACGCAAAAACAAACGAAGCCAGATACACCGCCAAGGGCAATACCCAGAGCAGCGGAAGCGCAGCGATATCCGTGGTCAGAAACGTCGTCGTTCCCAGCAATAGGCTCGAGGGAATCGCCGCCCAAAGAACCCATTTTAGGCGGTCCATCCAGGCGGGCGCAGGCGTTTTTCGAAGGGACTCTTCAACGTCTGATGTGGATTGGGTCTGCCAAGCGCAAGTGGCTAATCCGACGATCAAGATTGCAAAAACCGCCGTCCAGACGGTCGTCTGGTTCTTGAGACCAATCCATGGCTCGATCGCCACGGGATAGGCAAGCAAAGCGATCAGAGAGCCAGCGTTGCTCGCCGCGTAGAGTCGATAGGGCTCGTGGGCATCAGCCGCGTTCGACCCAGCGTACCAACGCTGAAGGGTAGGGGCATTTGACGACAAAATGAAAAACGGCACCCCCAGTCCACCAGCAAGCATCGTCAACACTTGCCATATGGGCGGCCCGTCCGATGCGGCCACCGTTAACGAAAATGGAAGCCAGGCCAGAGCGAGCACGTGCAGACCAATATGCAGCCACGCCTGGCGACGCACGCCAAGCAGGCGCGTCGAAAAATGCGCGTACAGATATCCCAGCAGGAGCACGGCCTGAAAAAACACCATCGAGGTGTTCCAAACCAACGCTGAACCCCCAAATTCCGGCAGCAGCATGCGGCCGGCGATCGGTTGAATAATGAAAAGCAGAAGCGCAGAAATGAAGAGGGCGGCTCCAAATTTCATGGACGAGCCGCCACCGCTTTGAAGGTCACGTCGAACTCGTGCCGGCACGAAAATTCATCCTCACAAGCGACTCGAAAGATACCCACACCGTCATGCAAGCCTTCAGCGTCTGTGTTGGCGCTCACATCCATGGTCAATTTACATGAGTCGGCGTCGGCCTCGACGGTGGTCAGGAATCTGGTGCAAGCAGTCGAGGGCGGGATCGTCACGTGGTCTGAGTAGTCCGAAAATTGAGCGATGATATTGTCGGGGCAGTCGCCTGATTTTGGAGTCAAAGTCATCGCGTAATCGCCGGGACGGATGAAACACTCCTGCTTGCACGCACCAGCGACGAAAACCAAAATTAGCAGTCCAAACATCGCCTTCATCATCCAACTCCGTCGCAGGTTTGGCCTATCATGGATCCTCCGTCCAGCATTGACAACGATGTCTCGAATCGACGTCGAGGCCCCGGAACGCGTGGCGTTGGCTGGTCATTCGACGCCGATTGCTCGGCACCGCGTGGTGCTGTACGCTGCGGACTATTCATGTTGTCGGGCTGTCCATGAAATTCTGGCCGTTGATTATTGCGCTTATAACCACAGGATGCTTCGCTGACGCGCCGAAATTTAATGTTCGTGTGTGTGGTGATGTTCGCATCCCCGAAGATGTTGATGCTTATCGTATCGTCGTTTTTGACGAAGACTTGTCGCAAGAGTTGCGTTCCGGCGCGGAGGACCTCGTGACTTGTCCAGGTGACAAGGTTCGCGATTTGCCACGAAGCTCTTCGTTTGAATCGGTGGTGGGTGAGAGTTGGGTGCGCGTGCAGGGACTCAAGGACGGCGTCGTTGTCACGACCTTTGACCGTCGGGTTCGCGCCAATGAAGACGATGACGTCGATATCACGGTGGGAATGACCCGCGCCTGTCTGGGAGCCTCATGTGACAAAGGCCTGACGTGTTATGACGGCGTGTGTCAGGCGGCCCAATTCGACTCCAACGACTCGGTTTGCACTGGGTCGGATGTTCCGGTCGTCGATGACCCGGACGCCACGCCATTTTGCCCTGTTGAAGAAGGGGGGATGCTTTGAGTTGGACTCGACTGATCGCTCTTCTGGTCATTCTGGCTGGCTGTACCGACACCAATCTGTACTCGCCCGCTCGTCCGCGCAAAGAGGCAAGTCGTGTTGCTCTTTCGGGTCGCGTTTGCACCGAAGACCCTGTTGATGCCCGTTTCCCCGTGAAAGTGGTGTTGCTGGTCGACCAAGCCCCCGGGCCCCTTTTCGGTTCGTTCGATCCTGCAGGGTTGCGGGTTCGACCGATCACCGATTTTGTGACCAACGCGTTGAACAACCAAAAGGTTGAGTTTGCGGTCGTCGGTTATGGCTCAGTTCCTCGCAAATACGCGCCAACCGAGGGGAGTTTTACTCGGAATCCGGGCGAGCTTTTTGCGGCGGTAGCTACCCTGTCGTTGCCTCAATCCTGCGCCACCAATAACCAATGTCGAAATTATCGAGACGGTCTGCGCACCGCACGTGCGTTGATCGAAGGCGATATCGCGAATTCCCCAGGCGGTCTTCGTGTTCTGACTCAATACGTGATCATTCACGTGAATGCGGGACGTCAGGAACCGCTTGCCAATGGCATCGAATGTTGCCAGCCGGACGACACTGCTTGCATCGACGCGGGACAAGGCCCATCGGGCACCTGCGAAATTCAGATAAGCACGGCCGAGGTCGCTGCGCTTCGTGAGCAAGTTATCGCACAGGGAGCCGCAGGTTTTCGTTATCACGCGATTCATTTTGCTGCAGAACTCGACGTGCCCGCACTCAACGACCAGGTGCAAGAAGCGATGGAAAAGATGGCCTTCGCAGGCGGCGGAACCTATCAGCGATTCAACGTGATTGGTGGGCTTTCCAACCCGGCTTTCGACGTTTTGAACCTGCGAACGGTCTTGAACGCAAAACTCCTGGTGGCCGCGAACCTGAATGCCAAACCCGGCCCCAATGGACCTTTGATCGACACTGACGCGGACGGCCTGACCGATGAGGAAGAGCTCTTGATTGGCACCTCGCCTGGAAATAGAGACTCCGACGGAGATGGGATTTCTGACCGCGTCGAGTCGTTTGCCGGGCTCGATCCTCTTTTGCCCGAAGATCCTCTTCCGCCCACGTGCCGAAGCATCGTGCCCGGGGCCGACCAAGATCTGGACACCCTCACGGATTGCGATGAGCTCCTGCTTGGAACTGATCCGACGCTGGTGGATAGCGATGGGGACGGCATGCCGGACCCGTTGGAAGTCATGTCCGCGACCGATTATGTGAACCGTGATGCCGAGCGCGACACCGATGGTGACGGTGTGAGTAACGGTGACGAAATCCTTCAGCACAGCGACCCGCGCAGCACCGACGCCCGCGCGCACCTTTCATTTGGCTACCGATACGAGATCGAAGACGAAGGTTTTTTGCGCGAGAAATTTGCTTCGGACCCCGAGCACATCACCGGAGTTATCATCCCCGGCGTGTCCGAGGGAACGACTCCCGGAGTGGGTACATTGCGCTACGATCCCAGCGACAAGTCGCTGCGTTGGCAAGATGCCAACGACCCCGATCCGGGGCCCAGCGTCATTGTAGCGGCCGGTGGGCGCTTCCGTCTGCCTTCGAGCTCGTTTGCCGAGGTGCAAAAGGAAGAAGGGAAATATGTTGAGGTCGCCGTCGACGCCATCAACCTTCCTCCAGTCAACGATACCGAGGCGATTCGGGTGGTTTTCCGCGACAGGCAATGCCTCAATTATACGGTTCGAAATATCCAGCTGATGAACACCGAGGCCATGGATATCAACCCTGACGTCTCGGGAATCAATAATGTTTGGCTTTACTTGGCTCAGGGACCGGAAGGCCGGCCAACGGCTCCTGGTCCATTCAGAATGGCGCAACTCTTGTTTCGTTATGACCCGCCAAATCGTCGAGATCCCGACGATGCGGTGTTGTTGATTCAAGACGAGGAATTTGTTCGACCTGACATTCAGCCAAGACGCTGAAGCCACGAGAACTTGCATAGTCTAATTTTCGCGTGGTACTTTCCGCGCATCACGATGCTCAACAAGTACACATCGAACCGGGAATGAAATGTCTCCAGGTGGAATAATCATGATGCCCGTCCTCGCCGCAGCAGGGTCGGAAGGCGGCAATGTACTCTTGCAGTATCTCGAGGACGGCGGATGGATGATGTATGTCATCCTGACGGTGTCTCTCTTTGGTACGGCGATGTTTCTTGAGAGGGTTTTTAACCTTTACCTCCTGAGACGCCTTAACTCGCGGTCCTTCATCGCTAGAATCGTTTCGAATATCGAAAATCGACGATTCCGCGAAGCGATCGATGCCACCGAGGCTTCAAGCAAACACCCGCTTGTTGCTGTGGCGAAGGCGGGTCTTATCCGCTCGAATCGTCGCGAGAAGGAAATCGAACGTGCCATGGAAAACGAGATGCTCGCAGCCATTTCCGGCTTGCAGGCTCGAGTCACGATCATGGCGGTGCTCGCGAATATCGCGACGCTGCTGGGATTGCTCGGAACGATTTTCGGCCTGATTGCGGCGTTCTCGAGCGTCGCGGCTGCCTCTGCAGCAGAAAGACAGGAAGCGCTCGCTGCTGGTATTTCTCAGGCTATGTACACCACGGCCTTCGGAATTTCCGTGGCCGTTCCGCTCCTGCTTTTCCATCATTTCCTCTCCAAGCGAGTGGAAACGATCCTGATGGAAATGGAGAGCGGTGCAAGCTCGATTCTGGTCGCATTGGCTGGCGTTCGTGGCGACACGGGCACTGACGGTCGCGCTCAGCGCTGAGGAGATTAAGTGGCGTTCAAGCGGCTAAAACGGGCGCAGGAAGAAGCACACGAGCTCAACGTGGTTCCGGTCATGAATCTTTTCATGGTTCTGATCCCGTTCCTTTTGCTCGGCGCGACTTTCTTCCATATCGGTGTGATTCCGACGAGCACACCTACGCTCAGTCCGAGCGATTCCGACGTCCCCAA
>JBFFMO010000220.1:0-6620 GCA_041554035.1 Allomicrovenator sp.
CGAAGGCTCACTTTGCTCAGGTCAACCCACTTCTGAATTGCACCAAATCTTCTTGCAACATGGAACATACGCCTTTTGAAGAGTCCAGTTTTGGTTGTGGAACGAACCATTAAATCTTTGATTTTTATTTCGCTCATCTTTTTCGAGGTCCTGCTTGAGCATGCCTTGCCGGTAGACGATCACGCGGAACCACCCACGAACGTATCGCCCCATGCGTTTGAGCATTTCGAAAAAATACCCGTTGGCGATCGCCATCCCCAGACCAAGAAGTGCGCCCACCCATACCGAGTAGAACGTGATCTCGCCCAGCGCCTGAACTCCCAATGCCGCGCCAGCGGCCATCAGAAGCTTCACGTCGCCGCCCCCAATCCATCCGAAGGGCAGCATGGCCAAGCCAATCACGAAGGCCAACACAAGGCCGAGAGCGCCATCGCCAAGGCCTGGCAATCCACCGACAATCAAATGAAGCGCCAATCCGACCACCATCGCCGGGTAGGTGACTTTGTTGTAGACCTTGCGAACTTTCCAGTCGGTCCATGCGCTGTGCAGCAGGACCCCCGCCAGCGGAATCAAAATCAACCACTGAGCCCATGGCTCAAGTTTGATGAGGCCGTCCATCAGACCTCCCTGAGGAGCAATTCACCCGAACCGTCGAAGCGTTCACGCAATTCGCGGCGTCCGTCGGGCATCATCTCGATCGATATTTGTCCGTCTCCGCTCATCAGACGACCCACGTGGCCGGCTTTTTCCGCGTCGTAGCCAGGCAACACAAATTGATGCCAGCAAAATGGAATATTGCCGCTGGCGACAAAGCCCATCAAATGACCGCGAACCACGAGCCCGCCCTTATAGGAGGCCTCAACCACCTGAGAGGTCTGCTTGAAATAAAAAACGCTGCCCAAAGGAAGAGTGGCCTCGGCCGTGTCGTTTTTAATGAGCCTGAACGCCGTGTTATCGAGGCCACGCTGCAAGAGCGTCGCATCGTAAATCCGTGCCATTCGGGTCCCCCGAGGCAAATCCGCAAAAATCGGATGTTCGGCCACAAAATCAGGCACGTCAGCCGAATCCAGAGAGCCAAAACCAAGGCTCCAAAACAAGTGGCGGGCGTTGCCCGACGAGGTCGTCAGCCAAAACGCGTTCACGCCGTGTTTTTCCACCAACATCGCCATCACCGTGGCCAAAAGGCCGCCGCCGATGCCAGAGCCGCGGGTGGGAGGAGCCACGCCCAATGAATGCATGATGGCCTGATTATCCGCGTGGATCGTCCAACCGACACACGCTGCCACACCGCCCGCTTGAGTGCAGGCGAGCAGGTAACGAGACTGAGTCCAGTCATCCAGGTCGTCGGTCATGAAAGGCTCAAGACCGCACGCCTCCAAGAGCGGGCGAACCGTCTTGATGTCGTCAGCATATTCGAGCCGAAATCCCATCTGGGTAATATGGTCACTGAGCATTAAGGCACCGCAGGTTCATCTTCGTATTTTGGACGTGCATCGGGACTACAATTGGTGGCTTTTGCTGCCTCCACACTCTTTGCAACTTCGGCGTCTGAAACCGAGGGAAGCTCAGAAATCGTCTTGCATATCAGGTCAAATGCCAGACCCTTGCGGTCCATCAGCATTTTCTTTTCGGCGGGTCGCTCGGCCTGCATTTTGGCAAGCTCAGCCGTGTAGGACTCCACCGTTTTGGTGTCCTTTTCTTTTTGTGCAGCACTGATGCTGGCCTCGTAATAGCTGTCTTGGCTACCCAGACCGTCGTAGGCATCCTGCAATTTGGTGCTGTATTTTTTGTAGGCACCGATCAAAGCAAGCTGCATCTTGGCCTGCGTTTCTGGGTTTTTTGCTTTGGCCCAGGCAAGGTTTTCCTCGTAGGGAGCCTTGGCAGAACCAAGCCCACTCGGGTCCACTTTGTCTTTTCCGCGCTGACGATCACGAGCCTGCATCGCCTGTTCGACGCGAGTCACTCGGACCCATTCGCTGTCCGGGAGTCCTTCTTGCGCTCGCCCAAGCGCGTCGGCAGCTTTGGTCATCGAAGCCTCGTCGGGATCGGCCATCCCAAGCGCCCCAAGGGCTTCGGTCATGGGTTCATAATCCACCTGATTCAGCACCCACACGCCGTTTTCTGCGTCGACACTCAGGATCCAGTCGTAGGGTCCAGTCTTCGCGACGCCATGAAAGGGGTCGGTCTGCTTGATATTGTCGACGGGTAGGTCACAGACCTCGCGCAGAATCGGTGACTTCTCGTCACCAATCATCACGTCGTAAAAGGTATCCGTGCTCGCCTTACATTTGGCGAGCTGGCCTTCTACAACACGCTTGATCTTGTCTTCCTGACTGGTGCAGGCCGTCAGGCCCACCAGCGCAATGAGTGCTGTCGTGGTCATCCAAGGTTTCATCTTTCCTTCCGTATCTAGTCTTTCCGATAACAAAACACCCCGCCGACAAAGAGGCAAGGTTCTTTAGTGATTCTCATCGCTCGCGGCGTCTTCGCATAAACACCGGCAAGAGCCAGAGCGGGAAAAAACCTGCGCAAGAATCATCGACATGGTTTTCTGGATTTGCCGTTTGTGTGTCGGCTCCCGTATCAGGAATCATTTCCGGCTCACTTCCCATATCCTCTTGAGTCGCGTCCATGCCAGCGTCGGCCTCGATTTCTATGACCACACACGCGTGGCGATGGACCACGGCATTCGTCCCTTCGCTGATGGTGATGAATCCCCCGCCACTTTCCGTGAACGTGATGGCCTCGCCCTGACCGTCGAAGGAATAGGGCAGATATCTGGGTGGAGACGCAAATCCGCTGATCAGCGAAAGACTCACATCGAACTCGGCGATCGACAGGTAACCGCGCACCAAGAGCCGTGTTCCGTCGGCGGACAAGTCGGCCGCCGTCACGGTCACAGGCTCCGCAAAGGTGGTGACCAATTCCGCCGGGACTGTCTGGTTCGGGCTCCATGGCACCCGGTACAAACGGCTCTGGTTGCCATCTTTATTGATGACATAAGCCGCCTCTGCCGTCGCAAATACCGCCTCGGCGTCGTGGTTTCCGTCAGGGTACCTAAACGAGGTGGTCTCGATCAGAGCAATGGCGCCTGGGCCGATGGGCTCTGCGAATCGATGCAGCGCCACGACGTCACGATCCTTTGAATTATTTCCGATATCTGCGACCACCAAACACGCGCTGCCATCAGCGCAGGGCGCGTTCGCCATGTCTTCGAAATCGACCGCGGTGATGCCGACCATATTCCAGGTGCCTTCGACCTTCCCATCGGCTGCGAGCTTGAAGATGCGCGCTGAATCTCCGGAATCGTTATGGGCCCAATAGCCTCCATCACTTGAGCGGGCCAGCCCGCTCAATTCATTCAAGGCCGCGTCGCTCAATCGTCCGGCTTCAACAGCGCTGGCATAATCAGCACAGGGCTGAGCCACCACTTGAGCGGGTAAAAGCATGACCAAAATCCACGGCAAAACACGAAGGCTCAAAGAGTCTCCTCAGTTTCTGCGGCCACATTATTCGTGGAACCTCCGCCGTTTGTGGAAGTCTCCGTGGTCGTCGCTGCGTTATTGGTCGACGCTTTGGCTGCCTCAGCGGCCATAAGCTTTTCTTTCGCCTCGATTTCCTGTTTGATTTTGCGATCGCGCCATTCTTTCTTGGTCATCGATTTCTGGCGAAGCCAAACGCCGCCGAACTGTTCCCAGTGGTCAACGAACTTCTCCTTTTTTACGACCATCGATTCCGAATGGTATTCCATCTCGTATTCAACGTCGGCTGATGTGCCGTTGAAAGTGACAGTTTTCGCTTCGATATCCACGATTTTGTAGTCGTCTCCGCGCTCCTCAAGTTCGCCGATAAACGCCTGCTTAAACGCGGGATCGATGTACTGAGAAGCCTGTTCCCAGAGGCCCCAGCGCATCTTCATATTATAATCGATCAGGGTTTCCTTCAGGTCCGTCGTGCCCTTGGCATCGGTCTGTTTTTGCCCTGGTGTGCAGGCACACATGAATACAACTAATCCCAGTATTAACGCTCGCATTGGACGTCCGTGTCTTGTTTGCTTATTCATCGTTTTTCAAATCTGTAGCGGCTCTCGAAATCGACGCCAAAGGCGTTGCCCGAGAAGGCGATTTCGAGCTGTGGTCCTACGACCTCATACGGAACACTCACCCGGCCCGTAGCACCACAAACAGGCTCGCCTTCAAGCAAGGTCGTGATCGCGCCATCATGTGTAGCACGGATGGAAACCTTGTTTTCCTGAGAGAATCGCTGACCTGCCACCATGACGACATCTGACGCGATTTTCATGTCGATCAGGAATTCGCCGTTCTGCATGATGAACTGTCCCTTCGCCAGAATCTTCGAGGCCTCAAGGTCGATCGACCCAATCGGCGTGTCGGCAGACGCGCGCCAGATCTCAACGTGGGTGAGTTCGTAAATTCCGTCTTCCGCCACTCCGCCAGACAAGGCAGCCGGTTGGCCCACCACAAATGCACCTTCTGCCAAAGCCGGAGCCTCAAGAGCGCCAGAATCGGTACAAGCGCCAGGCGCGTAGTCGATATCGGTAACGGGCTGCGAACCACTTTCATCGCAATAGCGGTCTCCCGGAGGAGGCGTGACGTACATGAAATTAAAGCACATCTCGTCTTGGGTGCGCGGCCCAGAAGTCACAGCACCCAGGCCTTGATTATCAAAGGTACAGGTGGTTTTTAACGTGTCGCCAGCCTTGAGTTCGACCGGCAGACCGTAAAAAAGCTGCGTTTCGAACGACCAGTTTTCCAATCGAATGAAGGGCTCTTCCGTTCCGTCCGCGCGAATCACGACCTGTTCAAAATCTTTGCCGTTTTCGTGCATATGCGGCATGCCGGCGAGCACCTTCCAATCGCCGGTCAGGACACAAGAGCCGGTCACATCTTTGACCGTTTTGCCTGGAACGACGAACGCCAATGGACCCGGTGCAATCATGCCGTATTCGGTGCCCGTTGGCTCACCAACGATCATACGAATACCGCTTGAATCCTTCACGTTGGGGACTTTGGCTCCGTTATTATAATGGATTTGGACCACAAATTGTTCGCCCGGTTGAATTCGAAATCCACCGTCAGGAAACTGAATGGGGCCGGTTCCTGGCGCCCACGCGTAAAGGTATTCGCTGTCGGGCGGCATCCCGACACAATTATGGGGTTCGGTCGGGGCGTTTTTGCCTGAATCACGCAAGAAAACGATATGATGCAGGACCTGACGATTGTCTTGAACAACCTCGATTCGGCGCACAAATTTGTCGGCGTCGATCCCGGCTTGGAACGTAAAACATTGGTAGAGGTCGGCCACGTCTTCGCCGACCACAAACTCGTCGGCGACCATGTCGATCGTCTCTCCACCTGCGGGAGCGACCTCGGGTGCAAGAAAAACCGGCGCGGTCGAGGTCAGGCCAGAGTTCGGCATCACCTCTTGCTCGCCGCATGAGGCCCATGAAACAAGCTTCTGGGCGTCGGCCTCGGGCAGGCCAGGCATGCCAAGAGGTGGCATCGTGCCAAACGCCACGCGTCCGGCCACAAGGTCAGCTTCGGACGAGGTACCGCGCATGGCCAGCATCGACTCATAGGTCACAAGCTCCTGCGGAGCTCCGTAGGTCGGATCTGCGCCATGACAAACGGCACAATGCGTCTGAACGAGCGGTGAGACCTCCGAATCCCAAACGGCGCGGTCAGGGACGCAGCCGACCGTGGCATTATTGGTCGTTGTGTTATTGGTCGCGTTATTGGTCGTGGCGTTATTGGCGTTGTTGCTCACCGACGCGTTGTCGTCAGAGCACCCTGTCATGACGACCAAAGCCAATAGGATTGATATGCGCATCTTCAGAACCCTCGAAAATCGTGTTCACCGGTGACGCGCGCTAGTTTTGCAGATTTTCGCAAGATGTTCACGCCCGCGCGACATTTGTTTGTCCGCAAAGCCTGAGATTGCGAAAAGATACTCATTTTTCTCCAAATTCGCGAAAAATCGACGGGGCTCAAACACAAAACGAGGTCCACACGGGACCTCGTTTTCGTCAATTTACGGGATGTGGTGCGCCAGAATCATGGCGCTCAAAATCGGACAGGAAAGTCCGACTTTTCAGCCAGAAATTACTGGCAATTCAGGGTATCGCCGGCCGCGCCGTTTTCGCCGTCGGCCCCTGTTGAGATTCCGCCAGCACCTGCGTTTCCGTGGGCCAAGGTCGTTCCCGTGGGGGTGACTGACGTCCCTTCGCAAAAGATTGCGTAACTATCACCGCCAGCACCACCACCGGCTGCGCCACCTGCGCCGCCGCGGGTTGCCGAACCACCACGTCCACCCAATCTACCGGTGAAAACGGCAACTCCGCCGATACCGGAGGTTCCGGGATCGCCAAAATCTCCGCCGTCTCCGCCTCTTCCACCATCGCCAGCGTCACCCGAACTCACAGTCGAGTCGATGATCTGAAGTCCAGTGGAGGTTAGCGCAAAAATTCCAAACGAACCGCCTCCCGCCAGCCCGGGCGTGCCGGCCTTGCCACCACATCCACCGGCCGCGCCGCCGCCGCCGCCTGCTCCGGAAAACTGACTACTTAAGAGAGTGGCACCACCTGTACCGCCGCCGCCACC
>JBFFMO010000221.1:0-6618 GCA_041554035.1 Allomicrovenator sp.
AGAGCTCCTTCGGGTTCCAACGGCTGATGTTCAGGCCTTTGGCGGAATGTGGAGCAGCATCGATCGACGACCCGTTACGATTTCCGCGGCGACCTTTCCCTGATGGTTGCTGGCCTTCGCATCGGCAAGCCATCAGATTCAGAGCAAAAAAAAGGCCGGCAATGCCGGCCTTTTTTGCGTCATGTGCTGACGATTAGGCTGTGATCTCGCCTTCGACGAGTCGCTCCACAAGCTCTTCTTTCTTACCGCTGACCTTGAGGTCATTGGCTTTGCAAAGTTCCTTAAGGTCAGTGGCGGTCATGGCCGAAAGAGCTTCGCGCGCAGCGTCGGCGTCAAAGGACTTCTTCGAAGCCTTCTTGGCTTTCGCAGGAGCTGCTTCAACGGCTTCTGCCTTTTCGGCCTTGGCGGCTTTCTTAGGCTTCTCAGCTTTCTCGACTTTCTCAGCCTTGACGGCTTTTGGTGCCTTGGGAGCCTGAGCTTCCATTTCGGCTTTCGCTTCGGCTTCGGCCTTCTCGGTGCGAGCACGAGCTTCTTCCCATGAGATGTCGTTGATGGTCGCCTCAGAGATCAACCAACCGAGTGTCTTCTCGAGACGAGCGGTGGTCATCATCTGATACAGACCATTTTTGTTCTCGTTGAGGAATCTCATCAAACGAACGGCTTCCACATTCATGTGGGCAGCCTGGTGTTCAATGGTCTTCTTCAAGTCGTCGTTGTCGACGTTGATGGTCTCTTTGTCGGCAATCGCGAGAAGGAGGAATTCGGTGCGAATTTGCTTTTCGCGTTCGACCCGAACCGTTTCCTTCATCATCTGCACCATCATCTGGGTCTGCTCATCATCGAGCTGTTGTCCCATCTGCTGGAGCTGCTGACGAACAGCGGCTTCAAGCTCTTGGTCCACATAACGTGGAGGCAGATCGAACTCGTGCTTGCTGAGCAGGTGCTCAACGAGTCCATCCTCGGCGAAGTGACGGGCGTCGTGTTCTTGCCGATGGGCAAGGCTTTCACGAATGACCCCTCGCAGTTCGTCGATGGTCTCAGCGCGGCCGGTATCTTTGGCGAACTGGTCGTCGAGTTCGGGCATGACCTGCTCTTCGACCTTTTCGATCTTGAGTTTGACGTCGAAATTTTTGCCGCGAAGTTCTTCAATCGCGAACTTCTCGTCGGCCAGAACGCTGGCGACGACTTCCGAATCAAATTTGGCGCCTTCGAGGGCTTCTTCGATGCCCTTCATGGCCTGGCCGTCGCCGACTCGAACCTGAGCGTTGTCGCCGGCAAAATCAGCGAGATCGGGATCGTCGCCGGCAGCCTGGAACGAGAACGTGACCAGATCGCCCTTTTTGATTTTCTTGCGGCCTTCGATCACAGAGTTCTTCGCGTATCCGCGACGAATTCCTTCGAGTTCAACATCAATGTCTTTTTCGTCGACGGTGATTGCGGGGCGATCGACTTTGACACCCTTGTATCCAACGGGATCGATGGGGGGTCGAACTTCGATTTCAACACTGAATTTGAAATCCTGACCGGCACCCAGAGGGAATGACTCGATCTTAGGCTGTGACACGTAGAGGACGGTCTTGAGCTCGTCGACGATTTCGGTGATCGAGGTGTTGAGCAACTCGTCGAGCACTTCGGTCTGAACCGATTGCCCGTAACGCTGCTTCATCACGCTCATGGGAATCTTACCCTTACGAAATCCGCGAACCTTCACGCGACCCGAAAGCTTGCGTAGAGCCTTATTGACTCCAGCTTCGTAGGTGTCTTGAAGGATATGAACCGAAGCGGTGCGAACTACGTCGCTTGTCTGTTCGACCTGAAAAGTCATCGAACCCTCACTTGCGCATTAGCGCGTTGGTCTTCGCCGCAAATGCGGCATGTGATGCGAGAGGGGGGACTCGAACCCCCACGGGGATTAACCCACTGGAACCTAAATCCAGCGCGTCTACCAATTTCGCCACTCTCGCGCGGCATAAAAAAGAAGAGCCGAGTCGTGGACTCGGCTCATCTTATGCGCCAGGAAGGAATCGAACCTTCAACCTGCGGATTAAGAGTCCGTTGCTCTGCCAATTGAGCTACTGGCGCGTGCACCCTGCAGGATTCGAACCTGCGACCTACGGATTCGAAGTCCGGTGCTCTATCCAGCTGAGCTAAGGATGCTAACTAACTTACCTGGACCCCCGAACATTGCTGCCCGGGAGGGTGGATGACGGGACTTGAACCCGCGACCTCCGGTACCACAAACCGGCGTTCTAACCAACTGAACTACACCCACCATACCGCCCACCAAACGTACGGTGTGCGGGCGTGGGAAATTAAAGATGCAAGAGGATCATGTCAAGGCGTTTTTCGCATTCGACCTCTCAAAGTGGATTGATCACCAAACCGGTGAGGACCTTTGGATAGAAGAACGTGGACTTCTGCGGCATCTTACCTCCAGATCGGCAGACGCGATCGACTTGAGCCACCGGGGTGGCATTCATGAGCACCAGAAGCTGATTCGCCGGATCGTCGAGCCCGGCCATCGCGAGCTCAAAGCCTTTGATGTAGCCGAGGTTGGTCTTGGCTTCCTGAGCTGCCTTGGAGATCCCGAGCATCCGGTCGAAGATCGCCTCGTGCAAGACCGCCACGTCAAGCTCACGGACTTCCACGGGGGTGTCGGCGTCAAAGAGCTCGTTATCGAAGTCGCCCACGTACGAGACCAACCGCGCGTCTCCACGGGCCAACAGCACGAAGCTCGGAGCATTCTTGCCAGCAGCCTCAAGGCGGCCACGCAGTTCAGCCGCGTCAGCCACGACCTTTTCGTCGAGCTTCTCGATCGAAAAGCGAGCGTCCGCATCGAGGTTCGAAAACAACGTTGCCGGATTGAAGTCAGCTACGTCGTGGACCACCCGATGAGTAGGGTACACGGCAAGATCAGGGTCCTTGGCGTTGACGAAGAAGGCGAGCACGAAGTCGTAGGGCGCATCAGGATGGGGCTCTTCGGCCACCGAACGTCGCCAATCCCGGTAGGCGAGTGCGGTTTCGTATCGATGATGACCATCCGCGATCAGCACGGACTGTTTTGAGAGGTGATCTGCCAAGACCCGCTGAACTCCCGCGTCAAACACGGGCCAAAGGGTATGTTGAATCCCGTCGGCCGTATTCGCAGTCACGGTTTCGGCGGCGTTTTGTTTGGCCTCAAGCGCGGCATCGATTTTTGATTCGGCATCTTCATAGAGCAAGAAGACCGGGCTCAAATTGCATTCGGCGGCCTTCATGAGCGCGAGACGATCTTCTTTGGGACCGCGCAACGTGCGTTCGTGAGGAAGGACGATCCCTTCGGAGTACTCGGCAAGTCGAATCCGAGCCAAAAACCCACGGCGCGTGATTTCTTTGCCTGACTCGTCCACAAAGGTCTGGGTGTGGGCATAAATCGCAGGTTTTTCATCGATGCCCAGCACGCCCTCTGCAAGCCAATCCATGAGGTGCCGGCGCGCGCGTGTGTACCGGTTATTTTCGGCATCGTCGGTCGGCTTGATTTCGTTGAGGTCCAAACGCACGACGTTTTTGGGGTGTCGTGCGTAGAGTGCGCTCTGCTCGACGTCGTCGATCACGTCGTAAGGCGGCGCAACGACGGCCTCAAGCGGGGCGTTGAAAGCATCGGTACGATAGCGGATGGCACGAAAGGGGCGAACGTCAGCCATGTGGGACTCCTTGAAGCGTTAAGACGGCACCAACCTAATCATTCTGGGGCCAAGCGCAAGTCAGGGCCTTGCTCCTGATCTGGGTTTCGTCTAGAAGTGCACCATGTCCAGAACAACGCTTATACCGAAGGGGTTTCTATAATGATTCAACGACTTGCTCCGTGGCTGGTTGCAGCCGCACTCGTGGGTGCCTGTGGAGACGACAACCCGTCGTCATCCAACAACAACACCAATAACACGACGAATAATTCGACCAATAACACGACGAATAATTCGACCAACAACACAACGAATAATGCGACCAATAACACGACGAATAACACCGTCGACCAGCTTGAAATCCCAGGCCTGACCGGACCCGTAGCGATTTCGACAGACTCGAACGGCATGACGCATATCTCGTGCGCAGTCGATGCAGATTGCATCGCGGCTCAAGGTTACGCTCACGCTCGAGACCGATTCTCGCAGATGGACGTACGTCGACGCCTCGGTCGTGGACGAATCTCGAGCCTCGCCGGTAGCCTTGCACTGGCCACTGACCGTGCCTTCCGCACGAAGTTCATGGCGCCAGACGGTCAGTACCTTGAGGACAAATTCTACGACGGCCTGTCACCAAGCGCGAAGTCGTACCTTGATTCGTACTCGGTCGGCGTGAACGCATGGTTGAACGACCTGCGCGATGGCAAGAACGGCGCGACTCTTTCTGACGAATATTCGTTCCCTCTTTTTTCGACGACAAATATTCCAGATTGGGAACCTCAGGATTCGGCTGCATGCGCGCTTGTCTTGATGGATGACCTTTCCAACTCGTCCGACGTTGAGCTTTCGCAAGCTGCTTTCGCAGAAACCGTCAACGGCCCAGAGATGTTCGCGCTGCTCGGCCAGATTTCGGCCACGGGCTCATCAACGATGATCGCGGCGGGTAGCCAGTACCCACCACAGCTCAATCGCTTCCCAGATCGTTCAAAGCTCAACGAAGCGGTCAATCGCATTCGACAAAACCAGTCCTTGTTCACCAAGGCTCGCGAAAACCAGGCTCCGGCGGAGTTGTGGCGCACCGAAAGCGGCTTTGGATCGAATAACTGGGTGGTCGGACCGACACGTTCCACAACCAGCAAGGCATTTTTGGCCAATGACCCCCACCTTGGCCTGAGCAATCCAGCTCTTTGGTACTTGGTTTCCCTCGATTCGATGACCGACGGAACCGGCGACTTGCACGCCGCTGGTGTGTCGTTCGCGGGTCTTCCTTCGATCCTACTGGGTCGCAACGAGCATATTGCTTGGGGCGCCACGGTCGTCTTCTATGACTTGGCCGACGTCTATGTCGAAGAACTCGACGCGACGGGCAAGAAGGTCAACTTCAACGGCACCTTGGTCGATATCGTCGAAGTGCAGCACACGTTTGAAGTGGCAAACTCGGCCCCAGTGACCGAGACCATCCGAATCGTGCCGCATCACGGACCGATCATCGAATGGGACCCGGCCAATAACCGCGCTGTCTCGATGCGATGGACCGGACATCAGGTCGACACTGACTTTGATGCATTCTTTGGTCTTGCACGTGCCGGATCGGTTGCCGAGGCCAAGACGGCTCTCGAAAACGCCACGACCGTGAACCAGAACTTTGTCGTGATGGACGATCAAGACAATATCGGTTGGTTCCCATACTCACGCGTTCCGATTCGCCCATGGGCTAGCCTTGAAACACCACCTTGGATGCCACTTCCAGGCACGGGTGGATATGAGTGGGAAGGATTCATGGACTATGCGGACCTGCCGCAACTGGTCAATCCGCCCAACGGCTTCATTGCGACAGCAAACCAGGACATGAGTGGCGCGTTGGTGGACGGCGATCCAACCAATGACGGCTACAATATGTTGCAGTCATTCCCAGCCAAAGGTTACCGCCATCAGCGAATCCTTGACCTGATCAGCGACGGACCTGTTTCGCCACAACAACTCGTGGACATGCAGGGAGACACGTACGTTCTGGCCGCAGCCGGAATCGTTCCTGCTGTGCTTGAGCAAGTGTCGTTCATTGACGGCATGTTGACCGCGGACCAGCAGATTATCGTCGATGCCCTTCAGGCATGGAACTACACCTGCCCCACCGGTCTTTCGACCAGCGATCCAACCAGTCCAGCAAGCACCGACGCCGCTGTCGTCTCCGAGGCCCTTGGTTGCACCGTATTCCATGCACTCTTGGACGAGTTGACCGCGAAAATCTTTGCGGATGACGTGATGGGATCAGGCGCTTCGACGCGTTCGATGTACAGCGCAACCTACCTTGCGTTCACCAATCCTGAACTGCTCTCTTTGCAGGGCCAGTACTGGGATGACCTCACGACAGTGGAGATCTACGAGGACGAAACGACGATCGTGCTTGATGCCATCGGGGCCACCGCGCTCAAATTGAAGGCTGAGTACACGACCGACACCGATGCGTGGCTCTGGGGTCGATTGCATACGTTGACGCTTGAGGCCGACCTCATCAACGCAGTTACGCCAGCGTACAATAACGGACCTTATGCCGCTCCGGGCGGACAGTGGACAGTCAACGTTGCCAACCCGCGCAACGCAGGTGATTCGAACTTCACGTTCGGCGCCGGCCCATCGATGCGTCTCGTCGTCGAGAACACCCCCAACGGCTTGGTCTCGAAGATCTCGTTCCCAGGTGGAACCAAACATTTCCGCGACAGCGACTACTACGACAACTTGCTCGCAGGTTGGCTCAAGAACGAGCCCGTCGCTTTGCTCTTCACGCAGGCTGAAATCACTGCAGCTGCGGTCGAAAGCGAAGAAATCCTGCCTGCACCTTAAGCAAAAAAAATGAGCCTTTGAGGCTCATTGAAAACAGAAGCCGACCTCAAGGGGTCGGCTTTTTTTTTGCTAAAGTGAAGCGCTGATTCGACCACTGATGCGCCCCGAAAGAAGG
>JBFFMO010000222.1:0-6613 GCA_041554035.1 Allomicrovenator sp.
GGGCATTTTAGAGACATCCCAGTCCCGAATCGCTTCCAGAATCTCGAAATCCGAAGCGCCCTGAAAAAGCGGGCGGCCCAGCAACAATTCGACCCAGAGCAACGCCAGACAAAAGACATCGTGTGCCGCAGAAAGATGCCGGCCCAGAACCTGTTCTGGACTCTGCTGATAGAGCTGCGTCTTCATGACTCCGCTTTGTGTGTGTGCTGCCTGGCGGACCCGGCCCTTGGAGTGCTCGGCGATTTCCTTCAACATGTCTGCCGGTGGCGGTGCCGGGGCCTCCATAGGAGCCTCCATGCGCTGAGCCGCAAATGAGTCATATCCAAGATCAGCGCTCTCCTCGTCCATGTCATCGATGTCATCCATGAATTCCATCGACGCCGAAGCACCAAAAGATGACTCCATTTTCTTGGCCTTCATCGGAGCGGACTGCGCCTGTGCTCGAGAAACCGGCGCGCTTCTTTTCTTCATCGAAGAAGACGGCGACATCGGTGCAGCCATGGACGGCGAGGCCATTGGGGCGGACTGCATCATGGGCGCGCCCCCCATGCTTGCCCAACCTTCGGGCGACTCGACCGGCTGCATCACTTTCTGTAATTCGCCTTCCACTGTCTCGGCTTCGTCGACCGCCACAAAGGACGTGAAACGACAAAGGACTTTGTAGCGCAGACTGATTTCGGTGATCTGTTTTTCGACCAAATGCCGATTATTATGAACCGCAGCATATTGGTCTTCGAGGCTACGAATTTTTGCTCGCGCCCATACCGCTGCAAACGCCGAGTCTTTACGAATCTCGGGCTGAATCACTTCCTCAAAAAGCACCTGACCAGGCGTCGTGCCGCGGACTCGCGCGCTCACGTCGCCCTTACCCGTCAGCCTGCCAGACAACGTCAAAGGCGCGGCGGCAAAAAGGCTGACCGGATGGTCGGGAGTCATCGTAGTAGGGATAAGCATCGCGCCTTCGATACGCACCGTGACTTCGTTGAGCACTGGCGTGTCGATCATGCGATGGACTTTATCCATCACTGCGTCGAGCCGATCTTCAGATTCCACCAATTCGCATCGGCCACCAGAGATTTCAGCCAATCGATTCAGAAATCCGCCATTCACGGCCTGATCAATTCCGACGGTGAAAACATGGGCCCCTTTCATTCGGTCGTGAACACCCTTGACGATTTGGTCCTCGTTCCCGACCTGACCGTCCGTCACCAAAACGACGTGGCGGTCGCGGCCTGCAGCCCGGTCTTCCAGAAGGCTCAAGGCCTGATACAGGGGTTGGGCCATTTCCGTACCCCCGCGAGCGTCACATTCGCCGAGCCATTCGATCGCCCGATATCGATTGCGATTGGTGGCCTCGATCAGACCCTCGGTCATATTCTTGGGCCGTTCGATCGAATCATCAAAAGCCAGAACCTGAAAAGAATCCTCGGCATTTAATGTGTCGATCATTCGCCCCACAGCGCGACGCGCGGCGACCATTTTCCAGCCGCCCATGCTGCCCGAACGGTCCAACACAAATACGATATCGCGCGGCCTGCGTTGGTCCGCTGCCTTGGAGGGCGGTACCATCGTCAACAAGAAGGTCGCCGAATCACCTTTTTCATCGGGAATGACCAAAAAAGAGCTTCTGATTTTTTCTTCGGCGACTTTAAAACGCAGAATAAAATCCCGATTAATTTTCTCCTCGGGCTGAATTTTAATCAACGTTTTTCGGTCATTCGATACCGACGTGATGGCGTGCAGACTCGACGATATCTCTGCGTCTTTGGCCAATCCGCTATGATCCAATGACACTTCGATTCCCAGCCGAACTGGCGATTTAAATCCCGGCAATAATACCGGCGGAGAGATCCGCGAAGCATCAGGAACCGCCGTCGTATCCGACGCCGTGCCATCGCCCACCGACGCGCCGTCAAGCGGCGAGCCTGGGATATAACGAGGCGCCACCACGAGCGGGAACCTGAAGGTGGCTTCCCCGCCCGAAAAAATAAGTGGAACAATCAATTCGAGTTCGATCGTCGCTTTTTCGCCCGGAGCAATATTGCCGACACGCATCGTGAAGGTATCCGGGCGTTCTTCTTCAACGATCGACGCTCGGTGTCCCTGCGAAATGGCTCGGTCATAGTCACGACGAGCTTCACCGCGTTCCTTGATGATCCCTTCGATCACACGATCGCCAACGTACATGCGGAACCCGTGCACCGCGCCACGGTCGGGCAACGGAAAAATATAGGTCGCCTCGATCGGTTGATCCAAGTTGTTCACGAAGGTTTGCTTGAGTGTGGTGCGCGCAAAAAGCCCGCTTATGGCCGCGTTTACGTCGAGCGACTCCAGGGGCAAATTTCCTTTGCTGGTGCTCAGCGCACCGAAACCGGGCTCTGAAAACACGTGTTCACAGCGATTGATTTGGTCATCTGACAGGATTGCAACGCTCATAGCATTCTCTCGTGTGGGGCGGCGGAGGCCGCAAGCGGTCAAGACCGCGGATCAATCAAATTGCGCGAACGCAACAGCTTCAATAAGGGGCCTGCTGCCACGTGCATCGCCGCGATATCATCGGGGTGAAGGTCACGTTTCAGCTTGTCGATGAGTAAAACAACGCCCTCATCGAGTCTTAGAGCCTCGATGCCGATTTCTTCGGCAATCGGGGCAGATTCACTCACCGTGTCGTCAGGAATGTCGGTCCAGAAATTGGAACGCACGACTTCGTTTGTGGATTTGACAGTGTTCCACTCCACTTCTGACAGTTTCGCCAGTTCTTTATCCGAGGCGCCAATCACCCGAGCCTGGATTTCCTCGAGCCCAAGCCCGCGGGCCTGCAAGCGCTTGATCGCCACCAGTTGGTGGAGGTGGCGCACACCATAGATCGCTGTTCTCCCCTTGAATTCAAGAGGACGATCCAGCAGACCGTGCGTGCTGTAGAAACGAATCGTTCGCACCGAGGGAACTTCGCTGACGCGGCCACTTGCCTGGTCAAGATCACCAAGCGCTGCGGCCGTTTCAGCGGCAAGTTCATTCAGAGTCATATGTGATTTCGTATTCTTCATGGAGCGAATGTAACAGTGTCAAATAACACTGTCAAACACTTTCCTTCACGTGGCACACTGACGCAACGTTTGCTAAGGTGCCGCCGCGTCCCAAATGTGACGCCACGAAACGACACGGAGGTCGCATGTCCAGTGGATATACAGCTCAAGACATCACAGTTCTGACAGGTCTCGATCCGGTCCGGAAACGGCCGGGCATGTATATCGGCGGTACAGGGAAAGACGGCCTCCACCATTTGCTTTGGGAAGTTGTCGACAACTCGGTGGATGAGGCCATGAACGGCTTTGCATCAACGATCGAGGTCACCCTCCACGAGGATGGATGCTCGCTCACGATCGGCGATAATGGGCGCGGGATCCCGGTCGACATGCACCCGATCGAAAAACGCAGCGCGCTTGAATTGATTTTGACGACGCTTCACTCGGGCGGAAAGTTCAACAACGACAGCTACACGACCTCGGGCGGACTCCACGGCGTGGGTAGCTCGGTCGTGAACGCGTTGAGCTCCGAATTGGTGGCCACGATCAAACGTGACGGCCACACACATCGCCAACGCTATGAGCGCGGTATTCCGGTGACGCCGGTCGAGGTGATTGGCGAAGCTCGCGGGAGTGGCACCGAAATTTTCTTTCGTCCGGACACACAGATCTTTCCGGACACGATGCTCGACTCGGAATTGATCGCCGAGCGGCTTGAGATCAAAACGTTTCTGACACCCGGACTTCGGATTCTTTACCGAGACCGCGGCACCGGTTTATACAAGGAATTCAAACACGACGGCGGTGTGCGCGAGTATTTGGAACGCATTCAAAAAGAGTCCAAAGAAGCGCCAAACCACGTCGACCCCATCGTGATTTCCCAGGAAGAGCAGGTCGAGTCCGTCACACGAATCGACCTTGCCCTGCAATGGACCGATGACCATCGCGAGGATATCCGGACCTTTGTGAATGGGATTCCGACCATCGACGGCGGAACTCACGAGCAAGGGTTCAAAGACGGTGTCGTGAAGGCGTTAAGAAGTTATTTTGAGACCCATGATATTGCGCCGAAATCACTGACGATTCTGGCCGATGACATCCGCGAAGGCGTGAAGGCCGTCGTTTCGATTTTCATGATGGACCCTGAGTTCCAGGGCCAGACCAAGGGCAAACTCAATAATACGAACGTTCGAAATATCGTCGGAAACTTGGTGCGGCTCGAGCTCGAACAGTATTTGCACGAACACACTTCCACCGGTCAGGCGATCGCGCAGCGCGTGATCATGGCCGCAAAGGCCCGTGCTGCGCGCCGAACGGTCACCGAGAAAGTCACGCGTAAGCGAGCAGTGTCTCATCGACTGAATTTGCCCGGAAAACTCGCCGATTGTTCGTCGACCGATCCGGAAGATTCGGAACTCTTCATCGTCGAGGGTGATTCGGCCGGCGGTAACGCAAAGCAGGGGCGTGATCGTAAGACACAAGCCATCCTGCCGCTGCGTGGAAAGGTCCTCAACGCCGAACAGGCCACTTCGACCAAGGTCGGGTCGAACCGCGAGCTGCGCGACGTCGCCGATGCGCTTGGCTGCGGGCTCGAAGAACATTACGACTCGGCACGGCTTCGTTATGGCAAAGTCATTTTGCTGATGGATGCTGATAGCGACGGCCACCATATTTCCACGCTGATGCTCACGTATTTCTACCGTTATATGCGCGGCCTGATCGACGACGGTCATCTTTATATCGCTCAACCCCCGCTCTACCGGATCGACCACGGAAACGAGAGTTTCTGGGCGCTTGATGACCCCGACCGCGAGCGAATCCTCAAAAAGCTTGCAAAAAAGAAAGGCAATAAAAAGACCAATATCCAGCGCTTCAAGGGACTGGGCGAAATGATGGCGAAGGAGCTTTGGGAAACGACGCTCGATCCAACAAGGCGATGTCTGCTCAAGGTCATGGTCCACGAGGATGATCGAAAAGAAACAGATAATTTAATCTCAGACCTGATGGGAAAAGACGCGTCGCTACGCTTTGATTTCATTATGGAAAACGCCGACAAAATCGACGAACTCGACATCTAAATATGTTCGAAAACTGGGCACAAAATCACCGTTCCCAACCGACGGAACGAATCCAGATCCAGGGCGTCGACGACGCGCTTCGAGCCGTCGAAAGGGCGCGCGATACAGGGAGAAACCTGCGCTGCGTCGGGGCGGGACACTCCTGGTCGGACATCGCGTGCACGGATGGGATCCTGGTGTCCCTTGATTCGATGAATCAAATTCTGGACATCGACCACACAACCCACCGAGTACGCGTCCAGGCCGGCGCACGACTGAAAGACCTCAACCAAGAACTCGCAGCAAGAGGGCTTGGTTTCAAGAACCTTGGTTCGGTGGCCGAACAAAGCCTCGCCGGGGCGACCTCTACGGGCACACACGGCTCCGGGATTGGCTTTGGCAGCCTTAGCTCCACGATCACGGCGCTTCAGCTCGTCACGGGCTCTGGCGAGCTCTTGGATGTGGACCGAAATGACCCACGGTTTCCGGGATTGGCGCTTGGTTTGGGCGCGTTGGGGATCCTGACGGAAATCGAGTTCGAAGCCGAGCCCGCGTTCAACCTCGAAGAAACCCGGTGGTCGCTGCCTTTTGAGCAGGCGTTATCGCAGATGGATGAGTTGGTTGCCGAACACGAACATATCAAGTTCTGGTGGCTGCCTCATACAAACGACGTGGCGGTTTTCGCGGCGAATCGGACAGACGCTCCGCTGGCCCCGCCATCACGGCTGACGCGCGCTGCGGATGAAATGGCCAACGATCATATTTTCACCAAAATCCTGAGCGCGGGAAAAAAAGCGCCCGCGCTGATTCCCTCACTGAATCGGGCATTGAATTCCGTCTATTTGCGTCCGGGTCAAAATATCGATCGCTCCGACAGGATATTCTGCCTCGCCATGCCACCGCGTCATCTTGAGATCGAGTACGGCGTTCCCGCTCTTCACGCGGTGGAGATTCTGCGCGAGACCCGCAAGCTCATTAAACAAAAAAAATTGAACGTGAACTTCATTCAAGAGGTTCGTTTTGTTCAGGCTGACGACCTTTGGCTCAGCAATTCGTATGGGCGTGATTCCTGCCAATTTGGGGCCTATTGCGGCTATACCCGGGACGCCGAAGCCTATTTTTCTGGCGTGGCCGAGATTGCACGCGGCCTTTCCGGACGTCCTCATTGGGGCAAGAGCTTCGACGAGGCTCGGACCTTCATGGAGGTTTCGTACCCAAAATGGGACTCGTTTTCGGAGCTTCGAAACGCTTTGGACCCTGCGGGCATCTTTGCCAACACTTTCATCACACGCTTGTTTGACGCGGCTGGATGAAATAGACACTCTTTAGTATGTGTTTGACTGTCGGTGACCGACATAGGGAGCAAAACATGATCTCAGTAAGTACAGTAGCAGCCGAACAGGCCCTCAAAATAATGAACGAGAACGAAATCGACGCAGCGGCAGCTGGAATCAAAGTCGGCGTGAAAGCTGGCGGATGTTCAGGACTGAACTACGTCCTGGAAATCGTTGAAAATCCTAGCGCAAACGA
>JBFFMO010000223.1:0-6611 GCA_041554035.1 Allomicrovenator sp.
ACCTCCGTCCCGCCGATATCGTGGTTCATTGCTCAGGCTTACTCGATTCCAGAGTGCTGCGAAACGCAGGGATTCTGGGGCCGGTGGCCTCCATTCATCCACTTCTTTCGATTGCAGAGCCACATAAGTCGATCGATCGACTTTCCACGTGCGCTTGGACGGTGGAAGGGGATTTCCCGGCTGTCGCGTTTGCAAAATGGATGTTGGGGAAAATTGGCGTCGACCCGTTCGAAATCGAGCCCGAAAATAAAGTTCTCTATCATGCCAGCGCGGTGACTGCGGCAGGACTGATCGACGCGCTGATGGATGTGGCTTTTTCATTTGCAGATGCGAGCGGATTCTCAGGCGAGCAATCGAGGGCGCTTTTGTTGCCCCTCGCTCGTTCGATTCTGCAGAATTTGGAGACGCGTAATACTTCGTCCTCACTCACCGGGCCGGTCGCACGAGGTGATGAAGAGGTCATCGCTCGCCACATCGAAGCCATCGCAGCCACCGGCGATGCCTCGGCCCTTGAGGTCTATAAAGTGCTGACCGAACGGGCGCGATTGCTGCGAGACGATCCGCACTAGGCCTCGGGCTTCATCACGAGTTCTCCGGCCTCGACGTCGACGAAGACTCGGTCTCCGCGTGTCGCGTCGCCCATCAGGATCATGCGTGCCACAGCAGCTTCGATGCGTCGTTCAATGGTCTGTCGCATGGGCCGCGCACCAAACTCAGGGTCGTAACCACCGTTGTCGACCAGCCACGGGATAATCCCGTCGCCGAAGACCAAATCGATTTCGCTTTCCTCACGCAGTCGTAGCGCCGAATTTCGCAGCTGAAGCGAAGCGATTCGAGCAACCTCCGACTTGGTCAACGGCTGGAATACCAGGCGTTCGTCGATTCGATTCCAAAGCTCTGCTGGGAAATGGTCCCGCGCCCGCGCAATCACGGTGTCGGTGACGTCTTGAGCGTTGGCCGTTTGGCCAAAGCCAATGCGTGGTCCCGCGCCCTCGGTAAAGGCCGTTGCGCCCAGATTGCTGGTCATGACCACCACACAATTCGAGAAATCCACGGCTCGCCCGCGACCGTCGGTCAATCGACCTTCGTCTAAGAACTGCAGCAGGATATTCAGAACGTCGGGATGAGCTTTTTCGATTTCGTCGAGCAACACGACTTGGTAGGGCCGGCGCCGAACGGCCTCGGTGAGCTGTCCGCCTTTCTCGAAGCCAATATAACCCGGAGGAGGGCCGATGAGTCGGCTGACCGAATGCGATTCCATGAACTCCGACATGTCGAAGCGAACCAGTGCTTCGCGGTCGAAGAAGAGGAAGTCCGCCAGAGCCTTGACCAACTCGGTTTTTCCCACGCCCGTGGGTCCCAAAAAGAGCAGGCTGCCGATGGGGCGGTTGGAGTGAAAACCAGCGTAGTTGCGTCGGATGATTTCGCTGAGTCGATGAATCACTTCGCTGTGACCAATCACCTGCTCACCGATGATTTCTTCCATCTGGATGAAACGCTCACGGTCCGTTTGCGTCAGCCGCTCCGCCGGGATTCCGGCCAGTTCCGCAACGATCGTCGCAATGTCGGCCGAGGTGATTTGACTGGCGCCTGTGCGCGCTGCACGGCTGCCCGCGAGATCCATGACTCCGATGGCCTTATCGGGCAGTCGACGTTCATGAATGAAGCGTTGAGCAAGCCTGACAACCGTCTGGAGCGCGTCAGCATCATAGCTGACATGATGGTGGTCTTCGTAGTGTTCCCGAATTCCGTTCAGAATATGAAGCGTGGTCGCCGTGTCAGGCTCTTCGACAAAAACAGCCTGAAAGCGACGTTCGAACGCAGGATCTGTTTCGACAAATTTCCGAAATTCATCGTGGGTCGTGGCGCCAACACAGGGGAATTCGCCACGGGCGAGCGCGGTCTTGAGTTCACCGGCCGCGTCGGTACCGTCCCCGCCGGCGCCCGCGTTCATCCACATATGGATTTCGTCCAAAAAGACGATGACGTCCCCATTGGCCCGTTTCACTTCGTCCTTAATCCCGATGAGCCGTTCGGATAGTGAGCCGCGAAGATGCGTGCCACCGAGAATTCGACCCACTTCAATCTCAATGATGGCTCGCCGGCCCAGGCGTGAACCCTGACGTGCGAGTTTCACAAATTCCAACGCGAGTCCCTCGACGATCGCGGTTTTCCCTACGCCGGCATCTCCCAGAAGCAGGGGATTATTGCTTCTGCGCTTGCCCACGATATCGATGAGTTGATTGATTTCTTTGTCGCGTCCGACGACCGAATCGATATTCCCAAGCGCGGCTTCCTCGGTGAGGTTTCTTCCAAAACGCGTCAGATTGGGAAAGTCATCAGGATCGAGGGCATAAAGCCGTGCCATGCGGATGTCGGGTTCGTTCGTCGCGTGCTCGGCCATCCGCGCCGGTACCACTGTTTCTGGCGGAACCGTGATGTGTATCGGCTCAGCATCGTCGTGTTCCGACTTGGCTTCGATCACAGGCTCGTTTTCGGCTGCGCTCGGAGTTTCGGGGGCACGCTCAGGCAGGTCAGCGACTGGGGCTGGGGGCGTTGGCGGCTCAGGTGTATTCAGCGCCTCGAATGCCGCTTCGCTCATCGGTCCGGTGGTGGAGCGTTCGCGCGCAGGCTCGTCGGGAGCCTTCTTCGGGCTTTTACCTTTGAAGAGCAGATCGGCGAGGCGCTTTGCGGTTCGCTGTGCTTCTTTCAGAGCGTCTTCGGGCGTGGCCGCAGGTTTGGGGTCTGCTTTTGTCGTCGGTGGCTCAGTCCTTGGACGTGCCGGTGGCTCTGTCGCTGGAGGAAGCGTCTCGGTTTGGATGGCCCGGACCTCCATTCGCATCAACGACGGATGAATCAGAATAGGACTCGGCGCATGCTCCGTGGCGGCTTGACGAGCGACGGCGGGCGAACTCCCGGTCTGTGGACGGCTCGATGGACCACGCATGGCCCGTGAGCCGGTCGCGTAACTCATCACCGAAGCCCGAATGGCACTGACGTTGGCACCTGCGGATTCAAGCAGATGGTAGGCCTGTCCAGTGTTTTCGCGAATCAACGCAGCCAGCAAATGCAACGAGTCGATTCGGTCGGCGTTTGAGCCTTCAGCGAGTCGTTTTGCGCGGGCTTCAATACGCTCAAGAACGCGAGGATCTTCGGGGGGAAGTCCTTTGAGCGCGTTGAGGAGTGCGTCCACCGTCAGATGGCGGTCTTCTAAAAAAGAAGCGGCATGATTGGGTACGGTATACAGCGCAAGAAGAAGATGTGCGGACGACAAAACTTGAGAAGTCTGCCGAGCGATATCTTTCGCTTGAGTGTAGATGGATTGCAGTTCGCGGTCGCGCGTCGTTGGCATCCAAATCCTCCGTGAATTGCCTCTAACCGTCCATGGTCAGAGCGGCCGTTGACACAGGAATATCACCGGTGTTGTGGGCTTGCATTAAATACGGTATTGCCTGTGAGGACGCTAGCACAGCGTTAGATCAGTGCAAAGCGATGTTTCCAAATCGTCGAGATTCACCCGTGATTTCGGGTGAGTCGAGGTAAAAAATGAACCGCAAATATATCATTGATACAGGCAAGGCACCCCGAGCTGTCGGCCCGTTCTCCCAGGCCGTTGGTTATAACGGTTTGCTCTATGTTTCGGGGCAAACTGCAATCGACACCCATACAGGGAAGGTCTCCCGCGCGGGCATCGAGACCCAAACTCGTACAGTTCTTGAACATATTTCTGGTGTCTTAAACGGTGCCGGTCTCGACTTCTCGCATATCTTGCACGTCACCATTTATCTGCGAAATCTGAACGATTTTGACCTCGTGGACAGCGTGTATTCTCTGTACTGCGACCATGCATCGCCAGCGCGAAGTGTGGTTGAGGTTTCTCGGTTGCCGGACGACGCGCTGATTCAAATGGACTGCGTCGCGGCGGCGCCCACGAATTACGAAGACATCGTGGATGAGCCCGAAGAAGTCACTCCAGAGCCCGTGGATGAACCGGTTGCCGAGGAAGCCGCTGCCGAAACGGTCATCGCGGCCCCATCATCAGAAACCAAGCCTGAGCCTGCACTCGACGCCGGGACGCCTGAACCTTCTGTGGGTGAGGAAGTCTCGTCGGAAGAGGCCACGCTTGGCGCCGAGGAAGGCATTCCAGCGATTCAAGATCCTTCGCATGTCGACCCCAAAAGTGCTACTCTTGCGGGCGGATGGTCACCTTTAAACAAAATCCCGGCCCCCAAATTGCCAGGTTCGTCGGACAAAAAAGACGACGAAACCGAAGGCTAGAGTTGCTTCGAGCGATGGTGGCTGTGTTTGCCTTGCTCTACGCGGCAGACCTATCTGCGCAAGAACCAGACGATTTTGCCGTCTGGGACATGAGCGATGTGGTCGAGGAATCGTCGCGCTTCCCTGCTTTGCCCGCTGATCCCGCCATGGGGTCGATCTCGATTGGGGATGTGAGCGACGGCTTTCTTGTCCAAGCACATCGCCTTGGTGACCCTAACCCCAATACCGCGTTTCTTCCGGTGCAATTCCGCCGAGGATTGGTTTTTACAACCGACGAATTGGCCGAGTTGGTCACCCGATCCGCAGCTTCTGTGGCTCAAGAATTCCCGGAATCGGTGGTGTATTTGGGGAATTTCAGCGCATCACATGGCGGCGATATTCCATACTCGGTCTCGCATAATTCGGGTCGAGATTGCGATGTCGCCTTCTTCATGAAGGATGCCAACGGGGCTCCCTACGTGCCGCCCGACCTGATCGAACTCGACGAGTCCGGCGTGGCCATTGTGGAGGAGTTGCCACAACCCTACTATTTTGATGTCGAGCGTAACTGGGCGCTGATTCAGGCGTTGTTGTCCAATGACCACGACAGGCTGCAATATATTTTTGTGTCGCAGGGACTCAAGAATCTCTTGCTTGAATATGCACAAAATAAGGGGGTGCCCACCGAGATGATCGCGGCGGCCGACGAGATATTGCAGCAGCCCTCGGGCTCTCTGCCTCATAACGACCATTTTCATCTCCGCGTTTTTTGCTCGGACGACGATGTGTGGGGTGGCTGCAAAGACCAGGGACGATCGACAAGTCGCTTTCGCCGTGATTCTTCGCTTCGTTCACGGGCTCAGAGGTGGGCAGCGGGGCATCTGACCGACCCGGACGCGACCATCCGTGCAGCTGCCGCTCGCCGGCTCGGCTTGCTTGAAGGGCGCAACTTCATTTCTCAAATTGGGGACCTTTTGGATGACGAGTCGCCCGAAGTTCGGATGGCTGCAGCACGGACGCTGGGGATGTTGGGCCGAGGTGAAAAGGACCTTGCGGCTCGGCTGAAAGACGAAGAAATGGTGCCCGTACGGCTGGAAATCATTTCGGCTCTTTCCGACCAAAGCGGGTCGACCGTGGTTAAGGCACTGGCATCGCTTTTGGAAACTCCCGCGGAGCGGGCTCTGGAACCAGGGCTCATCATCGATGAGCGCGCACTTGCAGCCGATGCCCTGGCAAATCTTGAAGACTCAAGAGGTGTGAAGCCTTTGATTGCTACACTCGAGGATGCGCCAGAGGACTTGAAAGAACGTGTTGCCGTTGCGCTTCGCAAATTGACGAATCATCCCTTCGATGCCGCCGAAGGCCCTTGGAAGGAGTGGTATCAGAAGGAAGGTAGGAAGCGCAGAAGCGCTTGGCTGGTTGCGGGGTTTCGGGATGCGGGCTTCGGTGTGGATTCCCTGTCAACGCGCTATGTCTGGGAATTATGTCGTGCCATCAACGGTCCAGATTGGGTGAGTTTCAACGCTCAGCGTGCGCTGATGCAGATTGCGAACAAAGAGGTGCCCAGCCTTCAATGGTCTCGGGCCGACGCGAGTTTTTACTGGCGCCGTTGGTTCGAGCGCAGGGCGCGCAAGTTCCGCATGCCTCCCATCCCAGCCGACATGTCGACGTTGACCCCCAAGGCTTCTGTTTCGGCGCGATGAGACACGTGCTTTACACCCGTCGGCGATCCAGACTAGACTCGCGGACTAACGATTTCCCCCTTTGTGTTGAGTGTCATGGTGCGAATCACCCAAGTCTTCGTTCTTGTGGCTGCGATATGTTTAACCACATTCCTCACGGGCTGCGGCGAAAAACTCGATCCCTCGGACCCAGAGGGCGCGTTCAATCTGTTTAAGACTGCGATGCTCAATGGCGACCGCGACACGATGTGGGACCATATGGCGCCATCGTCGCGCGACTTCTTTGACGCTCAGTTGGAGCGTTTGCAAAGTATGGACACCAAGATCGGCCGCTATCTGCCGCCGACGGACCACAAGCTTGCACGCAAGCAAGCGGGCTCGATCCTCACCGACGAACTGACGACCGGTCGACAGCTCTTCGACAAAATCGTCACGCCGGCCAATCTCCCCAAAGACGAGAAGTATCTGGTGGGTTTGACGGTCGAGAAAATCAAGGTCTCGGAAGACGAGAAGACCGCGGAGATCATGACCCGTGGGAAGCAAAAGATTTTGTTGCAGTACGACGATGCGGGCGAGAAATGGGATATCCTCTTTGTGGAATCCTTTGGCCCGCTCAAGGTCGCGATGAAATGGGTAGATTCCAACTGTGTCATCGAAATATTTAATGCAAGT
>JBFFMO010000224.1:0-6607 GCA_041554035.1 Allomicrovenator sp.
AACCGGCAAGGCATTGAACATCCCACTGCGTTACGGACACAGCATCACACCCAAAATCTTCTTGGGAGCTGAAACCGGCCTTTACCTTCCAGACATCAAGACCGATGACGGCCACGTCCCTTTCAGCATTTTCGGTGGATACACTCTTCTTGCTGGCGGAAACGTTGTTGACCTTGGCCTTTCGATTGGCCTTCCAAACGCTATCTACCTTGGTGACGACGGCCCCGATGCAACTGATATTATTCAGTTCCAGGTCGGTACCAACGTCCAAATGGCATTCTAATTTCGAGTCTCTCGAAATTAAAAAAGCCGGCTTATGCCGGCTTTTTTGTTTCTTGTCCCAATCTCCTGCTCAGTGTTGAGACATGCAGGTCATCGCGCCCTGCGGGTCCATCGTGCACACGCCGAGTTTGCCACCACCCATCTGGCATTGTTCAGCCGCTTTGGTGCAGATTTTCGTCGGGCCTGACGACTCGTCGGGACAACCGGACAAGGCAAAACTCACCAGCATTAGATAGATCCAAAATCTCATGTCGTTCTCGCAGCCAAAGTTGGTCAGAGCTTAGCTGTCCTTCACAGGGTTGTCAGCCGTAGCGGTCGCAGGGCAGGCCATAAGACTGCGGACCCTGCGGACCAATCGCAAGCGGGCAGGAGGCCCGCGGACCAGGCGCAATGCAGGCCATAGGGCCTGCGGACCAGTCACCAATCAAGCGGGCAGGAGGCCCGCGGACCAGTCACCAATCGCAGGCGGGCAGGAGGCCCACGGACCAGACACCAATCACAAACGGGCAGGAGGCCCGCGGACCAATCAAATATCAGTCTTGATTTGGCCCGCTTAATTGTATAATACAATTTAACGGAGACAATGAATGACTAGAAAAACCACCCTTGTGGATGAGCTCGTAAGCCGACTCTGCACCGAGATCTTCACGGGCATCCACAGAGTCGACGACGCACTCCCACCGATTCGTGAACTCGCGAAACGATACGAAACGACCGTTCCGACGATGCAACGCGTGATCGCGCGATTGGAAGAAATGGGACTTTTAAGCGTGCGGCAAGGCAGCGGCATGCGGGTTCTCGACCCACGTTTGCATGCCAACCAAGCCGTTTTGCCTCATTGGCTCGAAGCGCTTGTCGGTCACCCCAAAGAAGCTCGCGCGCTTCTGGCCGACTTTCTGGAGCTTCGGACCACGCTTGCCTCGGGGTTGTTAGCGAAAGTCGCCTCAAAGGTCGGCACTTCCGAATTCGCCTCAGTGCACACAGCGGTCGATGAATTCGAAAAAAGCGTCGAGGCCGGGGCCTCGATGGACGAAATCATCACCCGAGACCTCGCCGTAGTGCGGGCCTTATTGCTCCTGGCGCCCCAGGTCGCGATTTCGACGGTTTTTAACGGTTTCGAAACGCTGATCCGCACGTCGCCCGCGCTACAGCAGGCGCTTTACGCCGAGCCCGAAACCAATATCGCGGGCTGGAGATTCACGTTTGAAATGCTGAGCGAAAGCGATTTCTTGTCGACGATTGGGCCACTGATCGCGGCGATTGACCAAGACACATTGGACCGCTTTGAAAACGCTTTGGAGATGTCATGAATTTTTGGAACCAACCCAATAAAAAGTACCGCAATTTTCAGATCGTTTTCACGATTCTGACGCTCAATTTTGCGATCCCGACTCTGAGCTATATTTTTGCGCCAGCACTGGCCCATCAACAATTTGTGGAGCTCAATACGACCCTGGGTGGTGAGCTTTATATGTTCCCCGAATACGAGTCGTTGTTCTGGCGGTACCTGGGTGCGGCAAACGTCGCGACTCTGGCCCTGATGTGTTTTTTGCTGCAGTGGGATCTGCGTAAATATTTTCCAGTTTTGGTCCCTTTGACGTTCATGAAGTCACTGGCCGCAACACTTTGGTTGAGCGGTTATATCCAGCATCCGGAATGGCCGGGCTTTCTGGCCGCAGCACTGCTCGACTACATCAGCAGCGCAGCATTCGTATTCTTTTCGACTCGGGCTCATCGTGCGTTGGAGCTTCATCCCGACGTGATTCCGCGGGTGAATCGATGAATTCGTGGATGGGATTTGAACGAAATTGGGGCGAAGCCGTTTTGACCGCGATGATTCCAGGCGGCGAGTCACCAGGTCTGAATACCAAATCGCTGCAATGGTTCTGGGATGAATTCGATAAGAGCGCACCGACTCTGTTGAAGCTGGGTCTGCGTCTTTCCGTCTGGTTTGTGACGTTTGCGGCGATTTTGAGCACGGGCACGGTATTTCATCGCGCCTCTGAAAAAGAGCGCGATCAGGTTCTGCGGCGGCTATCCGACGGCGCATACCTCTCACGTCAACTCATCGTGAGCCTCAAAGTGGTCGCGACGCTCGCCTATTTTGGCGACGCTCAAGTACGCGCCAGATTTCCGGGGGCAATATGAACGCCGATGTCGTCGTGATTGGCAGCGGCCCCGGTGGTGCCGCATGCGCACTGGAGCTCGTCCGGGCGGGATTATCGGTCGTCGCGCTTGAAGAAGGTGAGTCAAAAGAACATGCGCCTGATGCATTTCGGGCTATGGCGAGCATTTACAGGGATCTTGGCGCCAGCGTGACGCGTGGAAAGGCCCCGATGCCCTATATTCAAGGGCGTGCAGTGGGCGGAACCTCGATCATCAACGGTGCGATTTCGTGGAGGCTTCCTCAAGATATCTGGCAAAATTGGTCCAAAAACGACCCTGGATTTGGCAAACGTTTTCCGTGGCTAGAACTCGAGGCCGTGACCAACGAGGTCGAAACCTATCTGAATATCCAACCCACTGACGCCGAGATCTCGGGACCGAATAACGACCTGCTGGCCGTCGGTGCTGAAGCGCTCAACCTTGAACACCGCCCGATCTCGCGCAACGTGAAAGGTTGCGAAGGCCTGGGACGATGCCTTCAGGGATGTCCAAATGGCCGCAAAATGACGATGGCCCGCACCTATCTGGCCGAGGCCACCCTCTTGGGCGCGCGAGTCATCAGTGGCGCATGGGCACGTAGAATCCTGCACACTGACGGCCGCGCAACGGGCGTTCTCTACGAAACCAGCGAGGGCCCACAGACCGTTATGGCAAATACGGTCGTAGTGGCCGCAAGTGCGGTTCAAACACCACTTATTCTGCGTCGTTCCAGGTTCAAACATCCCGGAATTGGTGCCGGATTCATGGCTCATCCCGGGGCGTCGATGGCCGGAAGATTTCCTCAAAATATCCGTGTCTGGTCTGGGGCGACACAGGGGCACGAGGTTATTGGCCTTCGAAAAGAAGGCATCAAGTTTGAAGCGCTGGGATTCGACCTCGCCGTCGCTGCGTCACGCTTTAAGACCGTGGGACAGGCGCTGTCGGCTGATATCGCCGATATGGATCATTGGGCCCATTGGGGAGTCGCGATCAAGGCAGAATCCGAAGGCCAAGTGCGACCGACGCGGTTTTTGGGCGGTTCATCGCGGGTCCGCGTGGACTACGGTCTTACGCCAAACGACATGGTGAAGGTCCGGCGAGGAGTGTCCGTGTTGGGACAGATGATGTTGAGTGCTGGCGCGGAATTTGTGACGCCCGGCATTCACGGTTTTGACGCCGAGGTTCGGTCCATCGAGCGCATGAAAGAACTCGAGGCTACCGGCCCCTTGGACCCCAGAGCCTATGCAATGGTCCTGACCCATATGTTTTCGACGTGTCGAATGGGATCGACGGATAAAAGCCCGGTGGACCTGAATTTTAGCCTGCGCGGAGTTCACGGTGTCTATGTCAGCGACTCAAGTGTGTTCCCCAGCAATACCGGCGTAAACCCGCAGACGTCGATCCTGGCCATGTCGACTCTTTGTGGACGTCGACTCGCCGAAAATTTGATGACCTAGGTAATCTCGGAACGCAGGCGAAGAATCGCGAACTTGCCATCTTCGAAGGTCAGGACATGACCTGCACCTGAATCATGGATCGCGCTGAGCCCTGAATGATGGGCGACCCTCGCACCAGACTCGATGTCCCAAACGCTTACTCCGTCGGACGTGCTGGCGCAGTGGAGCAGACGTCCGTCATAGGTCAGTCGACCTGAAGGCACACCCGGCACGATTTTTTGAAGATCCCCAGTCTGCGTGTCGTAGATGCAGACCGCGTCGACAAGATTAAGGTCATCGTTGCCAAAACCCCAGATCGCCAGGCGAGTCTCATCAAGCCAGACACAGGGATTATCCCAAGAGTAGGCCCTTTGCGCCAAAAAGCGGCATTGCTGGCGAGTGAGCGGTTCTGCTTCCCACACCGGCAGATCCCAACACGCAACCACTCCTACCGGTGCCCACACCCATCCGGTGCTGGCCATCGAAGTGCCACCCGGTGACACGTGGAGCGCTCCAAAAAAGTAGTCGAGGCGGTCAGCTTCCGCGGGATGCACGGTGCAGGTTTGCCGAGCGTTCAGGTCAAAAAGCTCCAGAGCATTCCAAGCACAGGCATGGGCCACAAAGTTCCGCTGGTCGCGGCGCACAAAGGCAATCGGGAACCAGGTTTGCTCCGAATGATAGTCGGCGCGTTCTGGGCGCAGAATGATTTCGCCACTCTCAAGATCCCAAATGATGCCGCCATCGGTATCGACGAGGGCCGCAAAACGACCCTCGATATCAACCGAAAGCCCTGGTTCTCTTTCACGCGGATTTTGAAGCCAAGCCAAGACTTCGACAGGGTGGGTAATCTCGGTGTTCGTCCCGTCATGCCCGATTCGAATAAGTGCGTCTGGGGCGCATAAAACCCAGCCCTCCGCATACCCAGCGCCGACTGTGCCGCCATCCCATGCGCCCACAAAAACCGTCTCGAACCCGGTGTTATCAAGGATTATGGGCGTGAACGTTCCAGTCACACCTTCTTTGCATTCATCCCAATACCGCTCGGATTCTTGCTCTGCGAAACAATCCGCACACAGGCATTCAAGCTCGATCGATGGGAGTTTTTCGCGGCAACTGAGGCATATCAGCGCATAGTCGGTGGAACCCTCGATAAGCACGGCGTAATCGAGCCCGTCGGCATCAGGGTCCGCGCTCAAGTGCTCGCAAACGCGACGAGAAGGTCCTTCGTGTCCACAGCGATTATCGGGTTTCACTCAAGCTTCTCCCAACCTCCGCCGCGCTGACGGCGTCGGTGTTCGGCCTTAAGTTCGCTACGCGCATCGGCGACCAACAACTCGCACGGTTCGAACCAGTGTTTGGTACGTGCAAACCCGAGTGGCGTTACCTGCCCCGTAAACTCGGCGTTTTCGGGACAACGATAATTCCAGAGTGCATAGCGATCTGGCACTGAATCGAAGTTCAACACATCTTTCACGCCACCATTGCAGTTCGTGCTGACGACCAAGACATTGCCGTCAAAAACATCCTGTTCTTCCGGCAAGACAAATACCAAGTCGTGATGAAACTCGCCTTGAGTCCAATGGGCGAAAAGATCGAATTTGCCGAACATCGTTTTCAGCGTTTGCATGACTCGATCGAGCGAAAGTTCATTTGCAATCATTTGCAGTGTCATAGGACCTCCCAAATGGATCGTACCCGCCGAGTTTAAGGAAGAGCGCATCGCTATGCACGAGGTTTTACACAAGACGGGCGTTCGAAATCGGAAGGGGCAACTACTCTGATGCGAGTCAATCGCAAGGCAGGCCATAGGGCCTGCGCACCAATCGCAATGCAGGCCATAGGGCCTGCGCACCAATCGCAAGGCAGGCCATAGGGCCTGCGCACCAATCGCAATGCAGGCCATAGGGACTGCGCACCAATCGCAATGCAGGCCATAGGGCCTGCGGACCAATCGCAACGCCGAAAACCGAAAACCGAAAACCGAAAACCGAAAACCGAAAACCACCTACGGACGCAGAACTTCTCGAGAGTATGCGGCGAGCGCCTGACCAAAAATTCCGACCTTGTCCAGCGGTTCGGGCTCGACGTCTATTTCTTCGGGCGCGCCACGTCTTGGACGTTTTGACATCAGAATCCGGGCGATCTCTTGAATGGACTCGTCTTCAGTGATGTCGGAGCGGAACTCCTCGGTAATGATCTCGGCCGACTCCATGCCTTCTGGCGTGGGCAAACCCAGCAATTCAAAATGTTTTTCGACAGATCCTGAAAAACGCTCAACCTCCCAATCCATCCAATAACCACTGATGAACCCCAGAGCCGCTGGGTTGGCGTAGAGCTCACGAAAGGCAATACGTTTTTCTTTGACCCACACAATCAATGACGACTCCAGCTCGTCGCCAAAACCCCAAATATCGTCGCCGAAAACCGCAGGTTTTTCCCACATCGGCATGATGTCCTCAAGATGGGGAAGCATCTCCAGATACGGAAGCACGGCCGGGCCATTGGCCAACATCCCAGAGGCCACCGTGTCGCTGATCAAGTGTTGGATATCTTCGTCGACGATCGTGACGAGGCACGAAATTCGAAGTTCATCTTCGTAGATTCGTGAGCCGATTTCGTCGACGTCTGTGGCCTGAGGAGGCACTGGATTTGCGGTCGCGATGGTGGGATCAACGCCGACTGCCGCCGCGATCGCGGGCATTCCAACGTCGGCCCATTCGACCGTCCACCCGTGTTGCGCCCAG
>JBFFMO010000225.1:0-6600 GCA_041554035.1 Allomicrovenator sp.
CGTCGCGGATAGTGACGACGCGCTTGAATTGCAGGCCGGATATACTTTCGAAACTTCCACTTTCCCGAAGCCGCTCTTGCCCTAAGATTCGGCACTATATTTCACGTCGATTTCACTTCAGACACGTCCGCAGTTCACGCGCAGTGCTGATGATGGACTTCTATTCACGGAGGTTCTCATGCTCAGCAAAAAAGCGACAAATATTCTTTTAGGCCTGTCCACGGTTGGTTTGTTTGGAATCGCACTCGTCAGAGTAGGTGGCAATACGGTTTCGGCAAAATTCAACCGCGCAAACGACAGCGTGACCAACGACGTCGTTTTTGGTGGCCCAAACGACGGCGTCTACAACCAAGTAAATTTTGACGATCGGGGCCCGGCGCGCCCTAGCGCTGCTGTCACGCACCCGTCACGAGCGGTCGAAAAATCTGTCGCTCAACATATTGATTACGGAACGCATCCAGAGATCAAAACCTCGGTGGACAGCATTTCGACGTTCAGTATTGATGTGGACACCGCCAGCTACGCGATTGCGCGACGTGCACTGCAGAATAATATGTTGCCTTCACCTTCGAGCGTGCGCGTCGAAGAATTCGTTAATGCGTTCAATTATCGAGACGCTGCGCCGACCGAGGAGGCCTTGACTGCCTATCTGGAGGCCGCTCCCAGCCCTGTTTCAGGCGAGGCAGACACCTATATTCTGCGCGTTGCCGTCAAAGCCGCGGACATCGAGACCGTGGGCCGAAAGCCCTGGAACCTGACCTTCCTTGTCGACGTTTCGGGATCGATGGGGGGCGACGACCGAATTGGTCTGCTGAAAGCGGCGATGGTTGAGTCGGTCGCGCACATGAAACCCAACGACACGGTTTCTCTCGTGACCTATGCAGGGCGCACGGAAGTGGCGCTGGCGCCGACCCGAGTCAAAAACAGGTCAAAAATTCTGCAAGCGATTGACGACCTCAACACGGGTGGCGGAACCAATATGGGAACCGGCCTTGAACTCGCCTACGGCTTGGCGGCAGAGGCACACACGGAGGGTGCGGTTTCCAGGGTCGTCGTCATGTCAGACGGCGACACGAACATCGGCGCGATCGGACAAGACGCGCTTCTGGCCCAAATCGCCGAGTACGCAGGCCAAGGCATCAAGATGACGACCGTCGGCGTTGGCGATCAGTTCAACGATGCCGACATGGAGCAATTGGCCAATCGAGGCGACGGCTCGTACGTGTATTTGGACGGCAATGCACAGGTCAAAAAGGTGTTTGGAGATGAGCTCACCACGTGGATGCAGGACGTCGCGTCGGACGTGAAAGTCCAGGTAGAATTTGACCCCAAGGCCGTCGCTACGTGGCGGCAAATTGGCTACGAAAACCGCGCGATGGCGGATTCCGAATTTCGCAACGACGCCAAGGACGCGGGCGAAATGGGCGTTGGCCATAACGTGACGGCACTTTATGAAATCAAGCTCACCGGCGAGCCAAGCTCTACCTTGGCCACTGTCCGTTTGCGCTACCGCCCAGAAAGCGCAAAAAACCATATCGAACGAGAGCTCTACCTGAGCACAGAAGCCGTGAAACGCCAGCTGCGCGACGCTTCGGACGACCTCAAGTTTAGCGTCGCAGTCGCGAGTTTTGCTTTGATGTTGAAGCACTCCCCCGAGGCTGGAAATGTGACCCCTGAACTTATCGAAGAACTCGTAAGTGCTGGCCATGGGGAAAGAGCGGTGGAATTCGCTGGCCTCGTGCGTCGCACCAAATCACTGTGGGCTGGACGACTCTGAGACGGGGCCCCAGGTTTGAGACCCGAGTCTTGAGACCCGAGACCCGAGACCTGAGACCTGAGACCTGAGACCTGAGACCTGAGACCTGAGACCTAGTGCAGGTTCGTATCAAGGAATTTGAGGGTTTTTGCCCACGCGTCCTCGGCTGCTTCTGCCTGGTAATTATTCCCCGATGGATTGGCAAATGCGTGGTCGGCGCCAGCGTAGATTTTGATTTCTGCGTTGGCGCCGGCATCGATGAGTGCTGACTCAAACGCCTTCACACCCTCGATCGGAATCCCTTTATCTTCGCCGCCAAAGAAACCAATAATTGGCATTTTAAGTGTGGCAATTTTGGTTTTATCGGCGTCCAAATGGCCATAATAAATGACCATCGCGTCGATTTTATCGGGCGCCATAAATCCAGTCTGGAGCGACCAGGCCCCGCCAAAACACCAACCTAATACGCCGATTTTCTGGGTGCCTTTGGCCTCCAAAAACGCGATGGCTTGTTTGAGGTTTGCCTGCAGCAACTCAGGCTTAGCCATCACAGTCTTCATCGTCGCCATCGCGACCTCGGGTGTGGTTGCAGAAACCCCACCGTAAAGGTCGACCGCGAGCACGCGATAACCTTGTGCGGCGAGCTTATCGGCCATGGCCTTGATATTGTCATTAAGGCCCCACCACTCGTGAATCACGATGATCATCGGGGCATCAGCGACCTCGTTTGGCGTCACAAAATAGCCATTCACGGCTTTGCCATCCACGGTGGCATACTCAACGGACTCTCCCGTGACGTTGGCGGGTTTTTCGCCCTCGCTCATCGGATTTGCGACCGGTGCGTCATGGTTATGCTCTTCAGCCATCGCCTCGACATATTGAGCGTCAGTCTGAGTTTTTGCGGGGGCGCCGCCACAGGCGACAAGAAAGCTGGAAATCAAGAGTGCTAAAGCGATCTTCATGTTTGGCTCCGTAAGAAAAAGACGGCCAGAAGATGCATCAAGACCCCGAAAAGGTTCAAGCGTCGACGATGACTCATCCTACTTGCCCGGAAGCCGCGCGAAGCCGATAATGCAAAAACTCGGTTTTGCAGGACAACATGTATTCTCTTGATGGGTCGCCCTGGCATTTGACCCGCGCCATTGTGAGTGGGGAATCGGCGATCGACGTCCCACACTTGTTGATCACGAGCGAGACCGAAGCCGAGCGATTCTTGGATTGTTACGGCTTCGATTGGTCCCAACCGTCACACCGCGCAGAGCTTGAAGACTATCGCCAGCACGCCGTGACTTTTGTGCAAGACATGTTGCTTGAGGGACTGCCATTCGACATTCCAAACGAAGTCAGCAGCACCCAAGATATTCGCCAGCTTCTGCTTTGGGCGTCCCAGCCCATGGGTGTCCACCAGCGCTGGGCTTGTGCATTGCTGCGTGTGATGCACACCGTGGCGCACGCGCATTCATATTTTAATGACCGCTATTCGGACACCATTCGACAGCAAATCCTTTCACGATTTGAGCCCCACTTATCGATGCAGGAAAACGGTCTTTTTCTGGGCGACCAATACGGGATTCCTTTAGAGGACTTCGAGGTCAAACCCACGAAACCCCTGAGTTCTGTGGTCATGAAGCTGCTGCATAAGGCGGAAAACGTCGCAGCGGATATTTTCGATCGCATCGGTGTACGATTGATTACGCGGGAGCGTTTTGACGCGTTGATGGTCGTCAAATACCTGAGATCCGAAAATGTGGTGATGTTTGCGAATATCAAACCCAGCCGGTCACGCAATACGTTGGTCGACCTGAAGTGGGCGATGGCCGAAATCGAACGGACGGATTCTCTGGTGGGATTGGGCGTGATGACCGCAGAGGAACAAATCCATCGCCTGCGGGAAGCCTCCAAAAAAATGCCGTTTCCGGGTCCCGCAGAAGCCTCCTACAACCCGTTTAGTGACGTCGCCTACCACTCGATTCAGTTCACGTGTCGACAGCTGATACGGGTGCCCGGCCCAGATGGTGAAGAAGTCCGATTCTTTTTCCCCTACGAAGTTCAGATCTTGGACCACGAGAGCTATTCACAAAGCCGCGAAGGGCTCGCAGGTCACGAAATGTACAAAGAACGCCAACGAGACGCCGTCGTCCGGCGTGTTCTTGGCCCCCTGGTGCAGCCTTAGTCGCGCCGAAGCTCATAGATAAGTTTGTCGGCTTCTTCGCGAACCACATACGTGTAATTGCCGTCGGATAATGACTTGCTGGGATCACGATAACGCACGTATCCGGCGCCGGCGCGGCCCTCAATTTGGTTGTAGGTCGGGGGATGATCAAGATCGACGATCACCGAGTCACTGGTTTCGCCAGGGGCGATATTTCCGATCCTGTGGCTTTGCCGAAAATCCCCACCCACAAACACGTTTTGGAACATGATTTGAGTCTGGTTCTCGACCCGAAACTCGGAAGGCCGAGAGATATGATGGAACATCAGCCCCTTGATCAAAACCAGCATCAAGAGCCCCCATCCAAGGCCTGCTAAAACCACAGCAACCTTCTTACGGGTGAAGACTCCAAGCGCCGTTGAGCTGACCGTCAATGCGCCAAGAATCGCGATGGCCGGGATGATCGTTATCGTGAGGTAGGCCTGTTTCTCGTGACCGCCGGTGAAGAGTTCAGCGATCGCATAGGATGAATAGACTCCCAGAACGGCACCAAGGGCCGCCCCAAAGACCAATCCCAGACAACCCGTCGTCACGGTGACGATCTTCTTATCGTTCATCATCGATTTCTCCAGAACCACTAAATAATGCGTTCAATGCGCAACCTATGTTCGTCGTCAAAGATGCGCCGAACCGATATCACGGACGCGGCCACTGTACCGACGGCAACCGTTGCGGCGATCATAAATAGAATTAAAATTTGATAACGAGCCGCAATCTCCGGTGAGGTTCCACCCAGAATCTGGCCGGTCATCATGCCCGGGATACTCACGATTCCGACCACGGTCATCATGTTCAGCGTAGGCATCATCGCCAGCCGGACGGCCTCAGCAACCGCTTGTCGAGAGGCTTCCCACCAAGTTGCGCCCAAAGCCAGTCTCCCTTCGATGCGGGAGCGGCCTTCGTCGAGCTCCCTCATCGTCGAGTCGATTCCGATCGTGATGCCATTGAGCGCGTTTCCGAGCAGCATTCCCAAGAGTGGAATGAAATAACGCGGGGTCCACCAGGGATCGACGCCCACCAAAATCGCGGTACCAAACCAAGAGGTGATCGAGGCGGCGATCAATAGAGTCACGAACATGTCACCCCAAGCGCCCTTATAGGCGCGCTCGGACCTCCGGATGGCCTCGCGGGCGGCGACCAGAACCATGATCACGCCGATCGCGCCCACCAGCCAGGGGCTTTTGAGCCGGAAAACAGGCACCAAGACGTACCCAAGCAGGATCAGCTGAATGACAGCTCGAAACGCGGCGATCAGGATCTTTTTTTCGAGCCCCAACCTAAGCCAGAACGACGCCGCAGCATTGGCGAGGATAAGTGATGCCGCGCCCGCGATCCCCCATGGGCCGACGTGAATAATCTCATCCATGGGGTTCTCCGTACTCGGTCAGATCGATCGTTCTTGAAGCCACTCGCCGGACTTGTTCCGAGTCGTGGGTAACCCAAATCATCGTGCGCCCATGCAGCTTATCTTCGATGAGCGTTCGTGAGGCGTGGTCGAGCGCCGAGGTGGGCTCGTCCAGCAGCAGGACCTCGGGCCGAGTTGCCACGGCCAAAGCAAGAGCCGCACGTTGGGCTTCTCCCCCTGATAAGGTGGTCCAAGGCTTTTCCCAGACTTTGTCGACTTGCCACTCGGCCGCGATCGCCCGCGGGTCTTCCCAGTCCCACTCGGCTTGCGCCGCAAACATCCGCACCTGCTCCGCAAAATCGGCAGGCGAGCCACGAAATAGCGGCGGCGTTTGCGGACAATAAACGACTTTGCGGCGCCATTGAGGAATGCCGACCTCTTGTGGAGATTGGTCGTTTAATTTCACCGTTCCCTCGTGCGGCACAAGGTGCGCCAAACAGCGCAGGACCTGGGTCTTTCCATATCCAGACGGGGCCGTGATGGCCAAACTTTCGCCGTGTTTGAGCGAAAAACTCAAGCCGCGAAAAAGCACTCGTCCGCCCAATTCACGGGATAGATTTTCAACTTCTAACATCTGAGTACTCGGCACGGCCTAAAAGTCAGCGTGTGATAACAGGACCTGACGCGCGAATCCATTGCTTCCGTGCCTCGCAAGCCCTACTATGCGCGGCTTGACATCCCTTGGAGTGCTGATGAAGTTTTCCCGTATCCTGCTCTTGTTTGCTGCTCTTTTCATGTTTGGCGCTTGCGCACAGGACGTGGGCGACATCGATCGCACCCAGCCCAATCGAACAAAAAAAGCGGACCTCGAAGGTGAGTGGTTTGTCGCGCAGACGGTTGTCGATGTGCCAACCACCAATTGGTGGACCTTTGTCGGCGACACCTCGACGATGGAACGCATCCGTTGGCAGGTCGAAGAAAACTACCTCGTCGCATTCCGCTCTTACGCCCGCATTCAGGGCTCTGAGGCCAACGAAGGCGACCCGGATTACGTCGAAAGCCCGATCGCAGCTTATCCGATCTCGAGCCATTTTGATGTTCAACGCGGATACAACTCCTCGACCGGTGAACAAACCAATGTACTCGACGAAAACTCGTCCGACCGACCGTGGTTTGAGCGGGAATACATGCGCGTCGATTGGTCGACAAACCTGATCACGAACTTCGATTTCTTGTCGACGAATCTTGGTTACACGGACTTCCAATATTTTGTGAGTCAGGACCGAA